>DASSBJ010000133.1:0-8535 GCA_035698885.1 Solirubrobacterales bacterium | reverse complement strand
CAACGCGGCGATCGACCACGTGCGCGACTGGGTGCTCGGCACCCCCGAGGGCGACTGGGTCTCGATGGGCGTCCCCTCGAACGGCTCCTACGGGATCGAGGAGGGCGTCGTCGCCGGCCACCCGTGCAGCTGCTCGGGCGGTGAGTGGCAGATCGTCGAGGGCCTCGACATCCCCGACTTCTCGAAGCCCCGCATAGAAGCTTCCATCAACGAGCTGAAGGAAGAGCGCCAGTCCGTCAACCAACTCGGCCTGGTTTAGGGCGGTCCCGGTAGGGCCGGAACGTCTTGTAACTTTTTGTCGAGAGACAGCGGGCCTCAGCCCAAGCCCGCGTCTTCAAAAAGTTTAAGTGAAGGCCCTACCGGGACCGCCCTCCCGCAAACCTATTTGGCGGGGTAGTACTGGCGCCCTTTCTTCTTCACCCGTCCCTCTTTCTCCAGGTCGCCGAGGACGCGGTAGAGGTAGTTGGGCTTGATTTTCAACTGCTTGGCGATGTCCGAGGCGCTGATCCCGGGGCTGCCCTCGACCAGGGCGACTGCCTGGTCGGCGCGGGTGCCCTTGCGGCGCCGGCGTTTTTTCGTCGTGCCGCCTTTCGCGCCGGAGCCACGCGGACGGCCCGGCCCGCGACCGCTGCTGCGACCCGTGACCTTGCCGCCCAGCTCGGCGAGGGCGCGCTCGAGCCGCTTGCGCTCGTCGTCCAGCTCGGCAAGGCGCTTCTTGACCAGGTCGCGAGCCTCGTCGAGTACGTGAGTGGTGCTTGGCATCTCGTTCCTTTCGCCCGGCGCGCTCTGCGCTCGCCGGGTTAACTGGTAAGCAAGCTATTGAGTGCCGCAGTGTTGCACAGTGGCGTCGGAGTGTGGGGGGGAAAGGTGTAAGTAAGGAAGCCCGGATTCCAGACCAGGAGACATCAATGGTGGTACTCCACGAGTTTCGAACTCCGTAACGAACGGTGACTGCGCGGGCGGTCTGCCCGCTAGCGGCGGCGCTTGCGCGGCAGGGTCCGGAAGACGACGTCCCAGAGCGGCGAGGAGACGCCGAAGCCGAAGCGGTGGTCCTGGAAGTGGTGGCGCATGTGCTGCTCGCGCAGCTGCCTGCCGAACTCCGATTTGGGCACGAAGTGGTGCACGTAGTAGTGCGTGTAGTCGTAGAACAGGTAGCCGACGATGAAACCGCCGAAGAGCGGGTAGGCGGCGGGGGTGCCGAAGATCAGCGTGAAGGCGCCGAAGAAGAGCGCCGCCAGGGGAATCGAGACCGCCGGCGGCATGACCAGCCGCAGCTTGTCGTTCGGGTGGTCGTGATGGATGCCGTGGATGATGAAGTGCATTCGCCGGCCGAAGGCGTTGTCGGGCTCGAAATGGAAGACCAGCCGGTGCAGCCAGTACTCGGTCAGGGTCCAGATCGCGATCCCGCCGAGGCTGAGCAGGATCAGCTCCCAGGCGGACTGGCCGCGATCGGCGCCGAGCCACTCCATGACGAGGACCACGGGCACGAAGACGAGCCCCGGGATCGCCGGGTGCACCCGCGAGAAGAAATTGAGGAAGTCGCTCTCGAACAGCTGCGGGGAGGCCGAGAGCTTCTCGGTTCTGCTGCGAGCCTCCATCGGGATAGCCATGGTAGCGACGCTACCCGGCGGGGCGCGGACGATTCCTGAACCTCATCGCCGATCCGCTACCCGCAAGACGCGGGGAAGATGTGACGACTCTGTGTCGAGATCGTTGCGATTTGCGGAATCGGACGTCACGGAAGCGTCAGGAGATTGGCAACATGGCCGCCGTGCCGCGCAAGAAGAAACCGACCTGCGACGACTGCTACTTCCGCCGGAACATGCTCTGCGCCCTGCAGGTCGAGGAGCCCTGTACGACCTTTCGCGAGAACCGGCCGGAGGGTCTCGTCCCGCCGCGCCAGCCGGTCCTCCTGATGCGCCCGCCTCGCTGGGCGAGTCAGCCGGCGTAGCGGCGAGCGGGGTCGCCGCTCGGGGCGGCTATGTTTTGCGCGATGCCTGAACGGGACGTGTTCGCGAATTTTGCTCGCATGAGGCGGGAGATGGACCAGATGCTTGGCGGTGGGTGGGGCAGGACGACCTATGTGAGCAGGAGGAGCTCGGGGTTTTCGCCCAACGTCGACGTCTACTACTGCGGGGAACCGCAGCGGGCCGTGGTCAAAGTCGATCTCGCGGGAGTCGATCTTGAGCAGGTCGGGATCGAGGTCAGTGGGCGGCAGCTGGCGATCGTCGGCGAACGGCCCGTGCAGGAGACCGAGGGGCGCGTCTACCAGCAGGTCGAGATTCCCTCGGGGCCGTTCCGGCGGATCGTCGAGCTGCAGGTCGACGTCGACGCCGACCGCGCGAAGGCAACCTATGAAGACGGGATCCTGCGGGTGGACCTGCCGCTCAAGGACCCGGCGCAGACGACGCGCCGCGTGCCGATCGGGCGCGACTGATGGAGGGCCATCCGGCGCTCGAGGTGGTCGAGGCGCCGTTCGACGCCGAGGACGCGATCCGCGCCAACCAGCCGCTCCCCGACGCGCTCCCCGTCCTGCCGCTGCGCGAGACCGTCACCTATCCCGAGACGCTGACCCCGCTCGCCGTCGGCCAGGAGCGCTCGATCCAGCTGGTCGACGACGTGCTCGGCGCCAACCGGATGCTGGCGATGGTCGCCGCCCGCGACCCCGAGGACGAGGAGCCGGGGCCCGACGGGCTCTACGACGTCGGCGTGGTCGGCATCGTCGCCCGCATGCTGAAAGTCCCCGACGGCACCCTGCGCATCCTCGTCCAGGGAACCCAGCGGGTGAAGCTCGGCCCCTACGTGGCCGAGGAGCCCTACCTCGTCGCCCGAATCGCCGAGCTCCCGGACGTCAGCGAGGAGGGGCCGGAGCTGGAGGCGCTGACCCGCAACGTGCAGCGCACCTTCACCGAGATCGTCGAGCACATCCCCTACCTGCCCGAGGAGCTGCAGATGGCGGTCGCCAACATCGAGGACCCGGCGGCGCTCGGCCACCTGATCGCCGGCGCGCTGCGGATCTCGACCGCCGAAAAGCAGGAGCTGCTCGAGCAGCTCGACGTCGGCGCCCGCCTGCGCCGGCTCTCGCAGATCCTCGCCCGCGAGCTCGAGGTGGTCCAGCTGGGCAGCCAGATCCAGTCGCAGGTCCAGTCCGAAGTCGACAAGGGCCAGCGCGAGTTCTTCCTCCGCCAGCAGCTGAAAGCGATCCAGGACGAGCTCGGGGAGGGCGACGAGCAGCAGGCCGAGGTCAACGAGCTGCGCGAGCGCGTCGAGGCGGCGGGGCTGCCGGAGCAGGCGATGAAGGCGGCCGAGCGCGAGCTCTCGCGGCTGGAGAAACTGCCCCCGGCGGCGGCCGAGCACGGCGTCATCCGCACCTACCTCGAGTGGCTGGTCGAGCTGCCGTGGTCCAGAACGACCGAGGACGACCTCGACATCGGCCACGCCCGCGAGGTGCTCGACGCCGACCACTACGACCTCGAGAAGGTCAAGGACCGGATCCTCGAGTACCTGGCGGTGCGCAAGCTGAAGCCGGACTCGCCCGGGCCGATCCTCTGCTTCGTCGGCCCACCCGGGGTCGGCAAGACCAGCCTCGGCCGCTCGGTCGCCCGGGCGCTGGGGCGCGAGTTCGAGCGCATCTCGGTCGGCGGCGTGCGCGACGAGGCCGAGATCCGCGGCCACCGCCGCACCTACATCGGCGCGATGCCGGGGACGATCGTCCGCGCCCTGCGCGACGCCGGCTCGCGCAACCCCGTCTTCATGATCGACGAGATCGACAAGATGGGCGCCGACTTCCGCGGCGACCCCTCCTCGGCGATGCTCGAGGTGCTCGACCCGGCGCAGAACGACAGCTTCCGCGACCACTACCTCGACCTCGAGTTCGACCTCTCCGAGGTGATGTTCATCGCCACCGCCAACGTGCTCGACACGGTGCCCGGCCCGCTGCAGGATCGCATGGAGACGATCGAGCTGGCCGGCTACACGCTGGAGGAGAAGCGCCACATCGCGCGTCGCTACCTGGTGCCGCGCCAGATCGACGCCAACGGGCTCAAGCCCTCGCAGATCGGCTTCGCCGAGCCGGCGCTGACGGCGATCGTCGAGGAGTACACGCGCGAGGCGGGCGTGCGCAACCTCGAGCGCCAGATCGGCACGATCTGCCGTAAGGTCGCGCGCGACGTCGCCGAGGGCCGGCAGAAGCGCAAGGTCACCGTCTCGGCGAGGAAGGCGCGCGAGCTGCTCGGGCGCCGCCGCGTCTTCGCCGAGCAGCGGCGGCGCACCAAGGCCCCGGGCGTCGCCACCGGCCTCGCCTGGACGCCGGCCGGCGGCGACGTGCTGTTCATCGAGGCGACCGCGATGCCGGGCTCGGGCAAGCTGACGATCACCGGCCAGCTCGGCGACGTGATGAAGGAGTCGGCGCAGGCGGCGCTCTCCTACGTGCGCGGCCACTGGCGCGAGCTGGCGCCGCGGCTGGCCGAGGACTGGTTCGCCGAGCAGGACATCCACATCCACGTGCCGGCCGGCGCCGTCCCCAAGGACGGCCCGTCGGCCGGCGTGGCGATGACCGTCGCGCTCGCCTCGCTGATCTCGGCGCGGCCGGTGCGCAACGACGTCGCGATGACCGGCGAGGTGACGCTGACCGGGCAGGTGCTTCCGATCGGCGGCCTGAAGGAGAAGTCGCTGGCGGCGCAGCGCGCCGGGATCAAGCGTGTGATTGTGCCGCAGCGCAATGAAGGCGACGTCGCCGAGATCCCCGAGCACGAGCGCAGCGCCCTGGAGTTCGTCTACGTCGACGAGGTCTCGAAGGCGATCGACGCCGCGCTTGCATAGGTCGCGCGGCTTCTGGATCGTCGCCGGCCTGACGCTCGGCGCCGCGGCGCTGCGCTTCGCCACGCTGGGGGCGCAGTCCTACCACCACGACGAGGTGGTCACCGCCAGCCGCGTCCTGCGCGGCGACTTCGCGCACGCGATGGAAGCGGTCGGCTTCAGCGAGTCGGCGCCGCCGCTCTACTACGTCCTCGCCTGGCTTTGGACGCAGGTTCTCGGGACGGGCGAGGTCGGCCTGCGCTCGCTGTCGGCGCTCGCCGGCGTGGCGACGGTCCCCGTCGCCTACCTGCTCGGCGCCGGGCTGCGCGATCGGCGCGCCGGAGTCGCCGCCGCCGCCCTGGTCGCCGTCAACCCGATGCTCCTCTGGTACTCGCAGGAGGCGCGCGGCTACGCCCTCCTCGTCCTCCTGACCGCCCTCGCAGCCCTCTACTTCCTCCGCGCCCTGTCCGGAGCGCGGAGGGATCTGCTGCTCTGGGGGACCTTTTCGGCGCTGGCCCTGGCGACGCACTACTTCGCGGTCTTCCCGGTGGCGCTCGAGGCGGCCTGGCTCCTGCGGCGTTGCGGGCGGCGGGCGCTGGCGGGGCTGTGGATCCCGATCGCCGCCGGGCTGGCGCTGACGCCGCTGCTCGTCCACCAGGTCTCGATGGGGCACGCCGAGTGGATCGACGACCGCAGCCTGGGCCACAGGCTCTGGGAGACGGGCGTGGCGTTCGTCATCGGCGAGACCGGCGACGTGATCGCCCGCCCGGAGAGCGTGCTGCCGGCGCTGGCGCCGCTTCTCGCTGTGCTCGCGGCGCTCTCGTTGCTGGCGGTGCGCGGCGATCGCGACGAGCGTCGCGGCGGCGCGACGATGCTCGCGCTGGCCGCGGCGACGGTGGGCGCGCCGTTGCTGCTCGCCGTCCTCGTCCCGGGCAAGGACTACGTGCTCGCCCGCAACCTGCTGCCGGCGCTGGTGCCGCTGCTCGTCGCCGTGGCGCTCGGCGCGACCGTGCGGGGTTCCGGTGCGACTTTCGTACCCCACAGGTACGAAAGTCGCACCGGAAGCCTCGGGGCCGGCCTCGGCGCGGTCCTCGTCGCCTACTCGTTCGGCTTCAGCGTCCTCGTCAGCGCCTCGCCGGCCTGGCAGCGGCCCGACTGGCGAGCGGTCGCCGAGCGGATCGGCGAGCCGCGGGCGCCGCGGGCGATCGTCCTCTGGACCCTCGGGGCCGCGCCGCTGCGCTGGTACCTCTCGACCGGCTCCTTCCAGGTGCGCCCCGCCGAAGAACACGCCTGGTCGATCCACGAAGCCGACTTCGTCTCCGACGGCCCGGCGCCGCCGGCCCCGCGGCGCCTGCTCGGCCCGCGCTTCCGCCAGACCTCCTACGAGAAGGTGGGCGGCCTCTATGTTCGCCGCTACGCGATGCCGGGGCCGGACCTGGCGCCGCTGCGCCTGCGCCTGATCCGCCGCGCCGATTTGAGGTTTCGCAGCAACAGCGTCCTGCTCGACGGAATCGGCCCCCCGTGACGTCGCCCAGCAGGGCGTTTAGGGTCTATCCTCAGCGGGAACACGGATTTCATCCAGCGAGGAGATGGCATGAGCAAGACGAAGGCGAACCAGGCTGCTGACCTCTATTCGGCCGCACGCGAGAACCCCTACGTGCAGCGGCTGATCGAGGACGACGAGCTGCGCGACAACCTCCGCGAAGCCTTCGAAGCGGCCCGCGGCGCCTACGGCCGGGCGACCGGCAACGGCAAGGGCGCGGTCAAGGCCGTGACCAGCGACAAGAAGGTGCAGAAGGATCTGCGCTCGGCGGCCGAGAGCCTGCGCGAAGCGTCCGAGGCCTTCACCGCGAAGAAGAAGAAGCGCAAGAAGAGCCGCCTCGGCCGGCTGATCCTCTTCGCCCTCGTCGCCGGCGCCATCGCCCTCGTGCTCAGCGAGGACGCGCGCAAGACCGTGCTCGACACCCTTTTCGGCGCCGAGGAGGAGTTCGAGTACACCTCAACGACGAGCATTAACGGCTCCTGACGGCCCCAGACACCCTCGTCAGGGCGGTCTAGACTGACCTTCATGGAGGCTGCCACCAAAGAGCGCGAGCTGAGCGGGGAAAAGGCGCAGCGCATCGTCGACGCGATGCGTGAGAGCGTCGCCAAGCGCGGCGCCGCCGGGTCCACGTTCGAGCACGTCGCCCGCGAGGCCGGCGTCAGCCGGGGCCTGCTGCACTACTACTTCGGCACCAAGGAGCGGCTGCTGGTCGAGGTCGTTCGTCGCGACTCCGAGATCCGCGTCGCCCGCCTCGACGAGCCGCTGGCGAAGGCGCAGAGCGTCGACGACGTGCTGCAGGTCCTGGTCGCCAGCCTCACCGACCTGATCGACAACGAACCGGCCTTCTTCCTGCTGCTCTACGAGCTGTTCAGCGCCGGGCGGCGCAACCCGGAGATCCAGCGCGAGGTCGGCCAGCTCTTCGACCGCACCCGCTCGCACGTCGCCGAGGTCCTCGAGCAGAAGCAGCGCGAGGGCGTGCTGAAGCTGCGCCACGACGCCGAGGCGATCGTCGCCTACCTCTTCGCCGCCGCCGACGGCTTCGCCCTGCAGGCGCTCTCGGAGCCCAGCCGCGACATCAGCGCGGCGCTCGAGGCCGGCGCCGACAGCGCCCGCTTCCTGCTCGCCGGCGAGTGACCCTTTTCACAGACTGAGCCGCCTCCGTCCATAAGGCTGGCTGACCAGCCAATGCGCGAGCGGATGAACAGACTGGCTGGATTCCTAGGTCGTCGCCGGCGCTGGGTCCTCGCCGGTTGGGTCGCGGTTCTCGTCCTCGCGCTGCCGCTCGCCGCACGCCAGACGGAACACCTGACGGGCGGTGGCTTCGACGTGCCGGGCAGCGACTCGATGGCCGCCAGCGAAACCGTGCAGCGCGAATTCGGCGGCGACTCGAACGGGGTCGCCGTGCTGCTGACGGCGTCGCCCGGCGGCGGCCGCGCCGCGCATGCCGCGGCCGTCGGCCGGGTGCGTCGCGCGGTCGCGGGGATCGAAGACGTCGGGCTGCCGCGGTCCACCGCGCGCGCCGCCGTGGCGGAGCTGGGCCGCAGGGGAGTCGCGATGCTGCCGCTGCGCAGCAGGCTCTCCGGCGATGAGTTGATCGACTCGGCGGCGACCCTGCGCGAAGAGCTCGACCCCGGGGTGGCCCGCGCCGGCGTCACGACCTACCTCGCGGGCCAGCCGACGATCTGGGCCGGGATGCAGGAGCTCTCCAAGAAGGACCTCTCCGAGGCCGAGGCGGGCGGCTTCCCGATCGTCGCGATCATCCTGCTGGTCGTCTTCGGCTCGCTCGCCGCCGCAGCCCTGCCGCTGGCGCTCGGCTTCGTCAGCGTGATCGTCACCGGCGCGCTGATCTACTTCATCTCGCTGCAGATGAGCACCTCGGTGTTCGTCACCAACATGGCCTCGATGATCGGGATCGGGGTGGCGATCGACTACTCGCTGTTCATCCTCGCCCGCTATCGCGAGGAGCGCGCCGCGGGCCGCGGCTGCGATGACGCGCGGGCCGAGGCGCTCTCGACCTCGGGGCTGGCGGTGACCTTCTCCGGGCTGGCGGTGATCGTCTCGCTGGCCGGCCTGTGGATGGTCGACAACCAGGCGCTGCGCTCGATGGCGCTGGGCGCGATGACCGTGGTCGCGATCTCGATCCTCGCCGCGACGACCCTGCTGCCGGCGCTGATCGCGATGCTCGGCGACCGCGT
>DASSBJ010000132.1:0-6328 GCA_035698885.1 Solirubrobacterales bacterium | reverse complement strand
GCGGTCAAGCGAGCGATCAAGGTCGCAGCCGCTCAGGGCAAGGTCGGGGTGGTTGAGGGGGTGCCGTGGTGAGGGACACATCTCAGACCTCGCAGCGTCCGATGACCGCTCAGGCGCGGGCAGGCGCCCATGCGGCGTTGTTGGAAGTGCTACGGCGCCGCTTCCCCGGAACCCGGCTCGTTGTCCGGCCACTCGAAGGAGCGCAGCGTGGTTGCCGCCCGGCCCTTCGCCGGGGCATCGTCGTCGAGTTCTCCGGCCCAAATGAGGCAAGCGCGCTGATCAATCGCGAGCCCACGGCCGCGGCGGACGTAGACAGCATCAAGCGCGCCAGCTAGAACCTGTCGCGTCTCCTTGAGGTCGAGGGAGTCCCATGAGATCTCCGCGAGCGCAGCCTGCTCGCGGTCCACGGTTAGTTCGGAAAGGGTCGCCTCAGCGGCCTCGACCGCTTTCACCCGAGCTTCCAGGGCCGGGTGGTAGTCGTCACCCAGGAGCCGCCGAGCGGTGAGATCCGCGGCGAAGGCACGTAGCTCTGCCTGCGACTCTTCGAGGTCCTTCACTGCGCTTTCGGCCGCGCCGCTGTCGGCGGGATCTTGGATCGTGACTTCAAAGCGCGCTTGCCATTGCGTCTGCACCTGTTGAAGGACCCACTCCTCAAGCCGGTCGGCCTTCACGACGGCGCACGCGGGGCACTTACCGGAGCCGTGATTCCCACCACAGCGGTAGACGCGGATGTTTGCTCCGCCCCGGCTGGCTGACATTCGATAGCGGCAGCCCGCACACCGGACGAGCCCGGAGAGCAGGTTGATCGGCCCGGAGTTGGTGCGCTGGACGCCTGGAGTCCGTTGGGCAGCGAGCCAGGTGGTCTCGTCGATCATCGGGGCATGGGCTTCGGTGTTGACCAACGGAGCGAAGTTGTCCCTGCGGGGACGATAGGAGACCTCGCCCAGGTAGACGCGGTTGGCGATGACGTGACCGACGGTCGTTGCGGTCCATTGCTTGTCGTCGGGTCGCGGGTGGTGCCTGTTCATCCACTTCGCGACGAGCAGGTTCCCCTCGTCCGTTGCGGCCGCGCGATTGAACAACGCCTTGATGGTCGGCTTCCATTGCTTGTCGGGGAAAAGGCAGCCGGAACGCTGCTCGCCTTTAGGGACGCGGCTCAGTCCTAAGGGGGTCGGGCCGATATGTGCGCCGCGTTTGATCGCTCGTTCCTTGGCGGAGCGCCAACTGGCCTTGAGGTTGTTTAGCTGGAGTTCCGCGTTGTTGAGGAACTGTTGAAGCATGTAGCGGCCGGTCGGAGTGCGGGGGTCCATTCGCTCCTGTGCGGAGGCGAAGATCGCATCGCACTCGTCCACGATGTGGCGAATCTGCGAGGCTCCGTCTGGCACGTTGCGGGCGAAGCGATCCGTGCGAAGGACGACTACGCCCCCCAACTCACCTGCCTCGATCCTGCGTACGAGACTTTCCCATCCGGGCCGTTCGAGGTTCCCACCCGAGTAGTCTTGGTCGTCGATCCAGGCGTCCCTGGGAATGCGGAGGTCTAGCTCTTTCGCGTAGGCCGCAATCGCCTCTTTCTGCTCGTCAGGGGAGATGTAGCCGTCTCCGCTCCTGCCGCCGATCCGAGAGACGCGGATATATCCTGCAACAGACTGCACCCCATCCTTTGCCATGAGCATTTAAGGTACCTCCATATGCAAGTTAGTACGAATCAGTTCAAGAACGGCAGCCACGTCGAAATCGACGGGTCGATCTACAAGATCCTCGAGTTCCAGCACGTCAAGCCGGGCAAGGGCGGCGCGTTCGTGCGGACCAAACTGCGCAAGATCGACGACGGCTCGGTGCAGGACAAAACCTTCAGGGCGGGGGAGAAGTTCCGCCCGGTGCACACCGAGTCGCGCAAGATGCAGTACCTGTACGACTCGGGCGACGCGGCGGTCTTCATGGACAGCCAGGACTACGAGCAGATCGAGATCCCCGGCGACGCGGTCGGCGAGGCGATGCGCTGGGTGCTGCCCAACGACGAGGTCGACGTGCTGTTCGTCGACGAGCGGCCGAGCGACGTGCAGGTCGCCAGCGCGATCGAGATGAAGGTCACCGAGACCGCCCCCGGCGTCAAAGGCGACACCGCCTCCGGCGGCGGCAACAAGCCGGCGACGCTCGAGTCGGGCGTCGTCGTCCAGGTGCCGCTGTTCATCGACGAGGGCGAGACGATCCGCATCGACACCCGCAGCGGCGAGTACATCTCACGCGCCTGAGGGCGTGTTCCTCCACCCGCCCGCCGGAAGCGCGAGAATAGGCAGATGCGCCGATCCGAACAGCGCCGCGACGCCGTCTTCGCCTGCTACCAGCGCGACGTGACCGGGCGCCCGCTGGAGGAGCTGCTGGCCGACGCGCGGCCGTTCACCCGCGAGCTCGCCGAGGCGGCCGACGCCAACCGCGAGCGCCTCGACGCGGCGATCGCCGCCCACGCGCGCGGCTGGGAGCTGGAGCGGATCGCCTCGCTGGAGCTGAACGTGATGCGGATCGCGCTGCAGGAGATCGAGCACAGCGACGACGTCCCCGACGAGGTTGCGATCGACGAGGCGGTCGAGATCGCCAAGCAGTACTGCGGCGCCGAGGCCCCCGGCTTCGTCAACGGCATCCTCGGCGCGATCGTGCGCGAGCGGCAGGGGGTGAGCTGAGGTGGCGGACGAGGCGCGACTGCGCGAGATCTCCGACCGCCTGAAGGCGATCGCGGCCGAGCTGGAGGGCAGCGAGGCGAGCGACGAGCAGGCGGCCGAGCTGGCGCGCGAGGCGGCCGAGCTCTCGACCGAGGCGGTCGAGGAGGCGAACCGCCGCATCCGCGAGTCCGGCGGCGCCTAGTGCCGCCCGAGTACCCGGAGGACCTGCGCGAGCTGGTCGACGCCGAGCTCGAGCGGCTGCGCTTTGCGGCGACGGCGGCCACCGCCGGGCTGGAGGAGGCGATGCGCTACTCGCTGCTCGCGGGCGGCAAGCGCGTGCGGCCGGTGCTTGCGCTGGCGACGGCACGGGCGCTGGGCGCCGAGCCGCGGGGCTACCTGCGCGTCGCCGCGGCGATCGAGCTGATCCACACCTACTCGCTGATCCACGACGACCTGCCGGCGATGGACGACGACGAGCTGCGGCGCGGCCGGCCGACCTCGCACGTGCGCTTCGGCGAGGACGTCGCGATCCTCGCCGGCGACGGCCTGTTCGCGGAGGCGATCCGGCTGTTCTGCGGGCAGCCGGGCGAGCCGAGCCGGGTGCTCGCCGCCCTTGCCGAGCTGGCGGGCGCGATCGGCGTCGACGGCATGGTCGGCGGCCAGTACGTAGACGTCGCCGGCGAGGCGGGCGACGCCGAGGCGCTGCGCAGCCTGCACGCGCTGAAGACCGGCCGGCTGATCGGCGCCGGAGTCGGGGTCGTCTTGAATCTCGAGGGGACACTGGAACCTGAGACAATTCCCTACCGACGCTTCGCCGAGGAGCTCGGCGTGCTCTTCCAGATCGTCGACGACATCCTCGACGTGACCGGAAGCGACGAGCAGCTCGGCAAGCCGCGAGGAAGCGATGAGCGACATGGCAAACTCACCTACGTCAGCCTCTTCGGCCTCGAGCGGGCACGCGAGCTCGCCGCCGCCTCGCACGCCAAGGCGACAGCGGCGCTGGCCGAAGCCGAGGGCGAGACGGGCGACCTGAGAGGGGTCGCCGACTACATATTCACGAGGAACGAATGAGCGCCGAGCAAGAGAACCTCCTAGCCGCGATCGACACGCCCGCCGACCTGCACGAGCTCGATGACGAGCAGCTGCAGCAGGTCGCGCAGGAGATGCGCACATACATCATCGACACGATCGGTGAGATCGGCGGTCATTTCGGCGCCAACCTCGGCACCTGCGAGCTGGCGGTCGCCCTGCACAGCCTGCTCGACTCGCCGCGCGACAAGATCCTCTGGGACGTCGGCCACCAGGCCTACCCGCACAAGATCCTCACCGGCCGCCGCGAGGCGCTGCCGACGATCCGCCAGTACAACGGGCTGGCGCCGTTCTGCGCGACCTTCGAGTCCGAGCACGACATCATGGGCGCCGGCCATGCATCGACCTCGATCGGCTACGCGGTCGGGCTGAAGGAGGCGATGCGCAAGGGGATCGGCGAGGACGGCAAGGTCGCCGCGGTGATCGGCGACGGGGCGCTGACCGGCGGCGTCGCTTACGAGGCCCTGCACGCGGCCGGCGGCCTGCAGACGCCGATCGTGATCGTGCTCAACGACAACGGGATGTCGATCTCGCCCAACGTCGGCGCGCTCTCGCGCTACTTCAACCGGGTGCGGCTCAACCCGCGCCTCTACCACGCGCGCGAGGGCGTCGAGCACCAGCTGACCAGGCTGCCGCTGGGGCTCGGCAGGCGGATCGAACGCCTCGGGCCGGAGATCAAGTCGGCGGTCAAGGCCTACTGGGCGCCGGGCCTCTTCTTCGAGGAGCTCGACCTCGCCTACATGGGGGTGATCGACGGCCACGACGTGCACGCCCTGCGCGAGGCCCTGCGCGAGGCCTTCGACGCAGACCGCCCGGTCGTCGTCCACATCCACACGGTCAAGGGCAAGGGCTTCGCCCCGGCCGAGGACGGCGGCCTCGAGGGGATGGAGAAGTGGCACGCCGCGAAGCCGAAGTCGATCGTCAACGGCGCGCCGGCGCCGAAGCCGGTGCCGGTCAAGGAGTCCGACTCGCCCGAGGCGATCGCCCCCGAGCGGCTGGAGAAGCCGCCGCCGCCCAGCGCGCCGCCCCAGTACACGCAGGTCTTCGGCGACGCGATCGTCGCCGAGGCCGAGCGCGACCAGCGCGTGGTCGGGATCACGGCGGCGATGGCGGGGGGGACCGGCCTGCAGAAGCTCGCCGACGAGGTCCCCGAGCAGTACTACGACGTCGGCATCGCCGAGCAGAACGCCGTCCTGCTCGCCTCCGGCCTTGCCCTGCAGGGCGCCAAGCCGGTCTGCGCGATCTACTCCACCTTCCTCCAACGCGCCTACGACCAGCTCGTCCACGACGTCTGCCTGCAGGAGCTCGACGTCACCTTCGCGCTCGACAGGGCGGGCCTGGTCGGCGACGACGGGCCGACCCACCACGGCGCCTTCGACGTCTCCTACTTCCGCGCCCTGCCCAACGTGGTCGCGATGGCGCCGCGCGACGAGGCGATGCTCGTGCACATGCTGCGCACGGCGATCGCCCACGACGGCCCGGCGGCGCTGCGCTACCCGCGCGGTGCGGCCGAGGGAGCCGAGCTGCCCGCCGAGCCGCTCGAGATCCCGATCGGCAGCGGCGAGCTGCTGGCGAGCGGCGAGCGCGTGGCGCTGCTGGGCTACGGCTACGGCGTCGCCGTCGCGCGGCAGGCGGCCGAGCTGCTCGCCGCGCACGACCTGCGGCCGACGGTCGCCGACGCGCGCTTCGTCAAGCCGCTCGACGCCGAGCTGCTGGAGCGCCTGGCGCTGGGCCACGACCTCGTCGTGACGATCGAGGAGAACGTGCTCGCGGGCGGCTTCGGCTCGGCGGTGCTCGAGCACCTCGAGGACGCCTTCGGCGACCGGCCCGGGGAGCGCGCCCGGGTGATGCGGATCGGCCTGCCCGACCGCTACGTCACCCACGGCAAGCCGGCGCTGCTGCGCGAGGAGGTCGGCCTCACCGGGGAGTCGGTGGCCGAGCGGGTGCTGGCCGCGCTGCGCTCTGGCGAGCCGGCGCTGCACTGAGCCGGCGCGCGCGCCAACCGCATTTCAACCCGGGCTTGCGCCAAAGCGCTCAATCGGCTAGCCTGCCCGGCGGCCTCCTTGGTAGGCACCGGATTCGCCCCCCGATTCGAGGGCGGTTTCTGGGGTTACTACAGGGAGAGGAGGCGCGTATCTCTGGATATTGGATATGCAGGGTCCGTTGGGCAGGCGGACCTATGCCCGCGAACGAACGGCAGCGCGGTGTCGCAAGGCGCAACTTGCGCTCGCGCTGGGCCGGGACTAGTCTGATGCGATGGCAGTCAAGCTCCACCGCTGCTCGCTCACCTGGTTCAAGGCCGGCATGCATCCCTGCTGGCGCGTGCAGAAGGCGCTCGACGAGCAGGGCATCGAGTACGACGTCATCACCGGCCCGGTCCGGCCCGGCAAGCGCGACGAGCTCGAGCAGCTGTCCGGACAGCGCAAATACCCGGCGATCGAGCTCGAGGACGGCCGCGTCTACCGCGAGGAGTCCGCGGACATGGCCGAGCGCATCCGCGCCGGCAAGCTGTTCGAGGCTTGATTCCGAGCGCGATTCCGACAGAAGGACGGGGTTGCGAGCTACCTGACGGCGTCGCAGGC
>DASSBJ010000131.1:0-5268 GCA_035698885.1 Solirubrobacterales bacterium | reverse complement strand
CCTAGGAGAAGCTCGAGTATGCGGGCGGTGCCTTCTCTGGGGCCGCCGGTGGCGAAGAAGCTCGCGGCGTAGAGCAGCGGGGCGCCGGGGGACCAGTCGCTGGGGTTTTCGAAGTGCTTGCCGCCGTAGCTGCCTTCCTCGTAGAGCGACTTGGAGAGGGCGTAGTAGGCGTGGGCGTCGTCGCCCGGGAGCGGCAGCGGCTCGACCACGCGGTAGGCGCGCAGGCCGAAGCCGAGAGCGAGGATCGCCGCCAGCAGGATCAGCGTGGTCCTCCCGTGGCGTTCGGGCAGGGTGCGTACCCAGCGGCTCAACGCTTCCATCGTCGCGCCAGGCTATCCGCGACGAAGGTCGCGCCCGTACCGGCGAGCGCCGCGAGCAGCGGCAGCGTGACGAGCGCCCGGCGCGGGGAGGCCACCAGCAGCAGCCCGATCGCGGTCGCCGCGAGCAGCACGGTCCCCAGCAGGACGGCCTCCCATCGCCGCCGGTACGCGAGCGCTGCCAGACCGAGCAGTCCAAGGCCCAGCAGCAGCCAGTGCAAAACCGCCCAACCCGGTGCGTGCATGACGCGCCGCGGCCCATGGCCCCAGATCAGCCAGAGCTTGCGCGCCAGGAACCCCGCGTACTCGACCGGCCGCTCGCTGACGTCGTCCCAGAGCCGTTCGCGCCCCATCCGCGCTAGCGCCGCATCTGCTTCAGTGTCCGGATAACGCTGGTGCGCCAACGCCGCCAGGATCTGCTCCAGCCGCGGATCCCTCGGCAGCTCCGGACGCAGCTCGGGATGCCGCTGCAGCACCTCGGCGCCGACGTCTTCGGGGTTCCCGCCCGACGGCATGTACGAGCCGGCAAACAACACCTGCCCGCCCCCGGTCGAGATTGGCACGAACCGACCCAGCGCCACCTCGTTGCGCACCGTCCAAGGCACGACGACGATCGCCAGTCCGCCAAGCATGATCAGCGCCTGCCCAAGACCCTCCCGCCACCCATCCCGCCCCCGACGCGCAAAGATCACCACAGCTATGGGAAAAGAAATCGCCAGATACTCCGGCCGAACTAGAGCTAACGCTCCAAGGACCAGGCCGGGCGCCAACCAATATCGCGCGGGCAGGACCCGCGCGCCGACACCTTGGTCCCTTCCCTGATCCGCCCAGAGCATCGCCAGCACCGCGCCGGATAGCAGCGTCGCCGCCAAGGGCTCGCTCATCAGCATGCCCTGGTACTCGAGAAGGGCTGGATAGATGGCCACGGCGGCCCCCCCGACCAGTCCCGCAAGGGGCCCCGAGAGACGGCGGCCGATCAGATAGCTGAACAGAACGGCGAGCGCGCCGAGGAGCGCCAGCACGAGCCGCGCCGTGCGTTCGTGGACGCCGCCCGTCAGCGCGTAGAGCCCGCTGACGAACAGCGGCAGCCCGGGGGAGTAGTTGGTCGCGGGCTGGGTCGCCCCCGGGCCGAGCGCGAAGCCGTTGCCGCGCTCGAGTTCGATCGCGATGTCCGCGTAGCCTTGGGCGTCGTAGACCGGCGGCCGCCCGTCCCAGGCTTCGCAGCCCCGCAAGCCCAGCCCGAGCAGGAGGATCGCGACGAGCGCCGCCACCCCGGCCCTGCCTCCGTTGCGCGCCGCCCGTTCGCTCACGGCCGCATGCTATGTCGCCTCTCTCCGTTACTCTGCCGCGACCTATGCGCCTCCTGATCCTCGGCGGCGACGGCTACCTCGGCTGGCCGACCGCCCTTCGCTTTTCGGCCCGCGGGCACGAGGTCGCCCTCGTCGACAACTTCTCCCGCCGCCGCTGGCACCGCGAACACGGCACCGCCTCGCTGACGCCGATCGGCGAGCTCGACGAGCGGATCGAGGCCTGGCGCGAGGTCTCCGGCAACCAGATCCGCCGCTACGTCGGCGCGGTCGAGGACGGCGAGTTCCTCGACGAGGTCGTCGCCGAGGTCCGGCCCGAGGCGGTCGTCCACTACGGCCAGCAGCCCTCGGCGCCCTACTCGATGATGTCGCGCGAGCGCGCGGTGGAGACCCAGCACACGAACGTGATCGGCAACCTCAACCTGCTGTTCGCGATCCGCGACCACGTCCCCGAGTGCCACCTGGTCAAGCTGGGGACGATGGGCGAGTACGGCCAGCCGGGCATCGACATCGAGGAGGGCTACATCGAGATCACCCACAAGGGCCGCACCGACACGCTGCCCTACCCGAAGCTGCCGGGCTCGCTGTATCACTGCTCGAAGGTCCACGACTCGACCAACATCCACTTCGCCTGCCGCACCTGGGGCCTGCGCGCGACCGACCTCAACCAGGGCGTCGTCTACGGGATCGCCACCGAGGAGACCGAAGGCGACGAGCGGCTGATCACCCGCTTCGACTACGACGAGATCTTCGGCACGGTGCTCAACCGCTTCTGCGTGCAGGCTGTGATCGGCCATCCGCTGACGGTCTACGGCTCGGGCCACCAGACTCGCGGCTTCCTCAACATCCGCGACACGCTCAACTGCGTCGAGCTGGCCGTCGCCAATCCCGCCGAGGCGGGCGACTTTCGCGTCTTCAACCAGTTCACCGAGCAGTTCTCGGTGCTCGAGCTGGCCGAGCTGGTCAGGCACGCCGCCTCGCATCTCGGCTACGAGGTGACGGTCGACCACGTCGAGAACCCGCGCGTGGAGAAGGAAGAGCACTACTACAACGCGGTGCACACCAAGCTGCTCGACCTCGGCCTGCAGCCGACGCTGCTCAAAGAGGAGCTGATCGAGTCCGTGCTGGGAGCGGTCGAGCGCTACAAGGAGCACGTGATCGAGAGCTCGATCGATCCGCACACCCGCTGGAACCCCGCCGCGGGGGCAAAAACCCCCGCAGGCCAGGCGTAGCCCCGCTGGTAGCATCGCGAGTCCGATGAGAGCAGCGGACGCGTTGATGGAGAGCCTCAAGGCCGAGGGCGTGCAGAACATCTTCGGCATCCCCGGCGGGGCCAACCTGCCGACCTACGACGCGCTCGTCGACGCCGGCTTCCGCCACATCCAGGTGCGCCACGAGCAGGGGGGCGGCCACGCCGCGGAGGGCTACGCCAAGGCCTCCGGCCGGGTCGGCGTCGCCTTCGCCACCTCGGGCCCCGGCGCCACCAACCTGGTCACCGCGATCGCCGACGCGATGATGGACTCGGTGCCGACGGTCTTCGTCACCGGCCAGGTTCGGACCGAGCTGATCGGCACCGACGGCTTCCAGGAGGCCGACATCCTCGGCGCGACGTTGCCCTTCGTCAAGCACTCCTTCCAGGTCACCGACCCGCGCCAGATCCCCGAGTACGTGCACGAGGCCTTCCACGTCGCCTCGACCGGCCGCCCGGGGCCGGTGCTGCTCGACGTGCCGCAGGACCTCTCGCGGGCCGAGATCGAGTACACGCCGCGCACCGAGCCGGTCGAGCTGCCCGGCTACAAGCCGATGGGCAAGGGCAACATCAAGCAGGTGCGGATCGCCGCCAAAGCGCTCGCCAACGCGAAGCGCCCGATCTTCTACAGCGGCGGCGGCGTGGTCAACGCCGACGCCGCCGCCGAGCTGCGCGAGCTCGCCGCCGCCGACCGCTTCCCGGTCACCTCGACCCTGATGGGGTTGGGCGCCTATCCGGCCTCGGGCGAGCACTGGCTCGGCATGCTCGGCATGCACGGCACCGTCACCGCCAACTGGGCGATGGACAACGCCGACCTGATCGTCGCGATCGGCGCCCGCTTCGACGACCGGATCACCGGCAAGCTCTCCGAGTTCGCGCCACAGGCGAAAGTCATCCACATCGACATCGACCCGGCCGAGATCTCGAAGAACGTCGGCGCCCACATCCCGATCGTCGGCGACGCGAAGCTGGTGCTGCCGGAGCTGAGCCGCGAGTACCGCGCCCTGCAGACCGACGCCAGCCGGCTCGACCCCTGGTGGAAGCAGCTGCGCGAGTGGCAGCAGCGGCACCCGCTGCGCTACGCGCCCGGCGAGGGCGGCGAGATCAAGCCGCAGTTCATGGTCGAGGCGATGCACCGGGCGACCGGCGGCAGGGCGATCGTCACCTCCGACGTCGGCCAGCACCAGATGTGGGCCGCCCAGTACTACGGCTTCGAGGAGCCCCGTCGCTGGATCAACTCCGGCGGCCTGGGGACGATGGGCTTCGGGCTGCCGGCGGCGGTCGGCGCCAAGGTCGCCTGTCCCGACGACGAGGTCGTCTGCCTGGCCGGCGACGGCAGCCTGATCATGAACTGCCAGGAGCTGGCGACCTGCGTCGCCGAAGACATCCCGGTCAAGGTCTTCCTGATGAACAACGGCTACATGGGCATGGTCCGCCAGTGGCAGGAGCTCTTCTGGGACCGCCGCTACAGCTCGGTGCAGATGGGCGATAGCCCCGACTGGGTGAAGCTGGCCGAGGCCTTCGGCGCGACCGGCATGCGCTGCGAGGACGCCGGCGAGCTCGAGGGCCAGATGAAGCAGGCGCTGGAGGCCGACGGCCCGGTGCTGCTCGACGTGCGCGTCGCCCAGGAGGAGAATTGCTATCCGATGATCCCGCCCGGCGAAGCCGCCAGGGACATGGTCGAGGCGCCGCAGGCGGTGAAGTGATGGAGGCCGGGACTCCTCAGGCGGTCCGACTCGAGGACCTGCACGTGCCCGGCCAGCTGAGCGGCCGCAAGCACATCCTCTCGATCCTGGTCGAGAACAAACCCGGCGTGCTGGCGCGGATCGCCGGCCTCTTCTCGCGCCGCGGCTTCAACATCGACACGCTCGCGGTCGGCCCGACCGACGACCCCAGCGTCTCGCGGGTCACGCTGACGCTCGACGGCGCCGTCCACCCGATCGACCAGGTGACCAAGCAGCTGCACAAGCTGGTCAACGTGCTGAAAATCCGCGACATGGAGCCGGAGGAGACGGTCGCCCGCGAGATGGCGATGTTCAAGGTCTCGGCCGCGGTCGAGAGCCGCGCCGAGATCATCCAGTTCGCCGAGATCTTCCGCGCCAAGATCATCGACGTGTCGCGCCGCACGCTGACGATCGAGGTCACCGGCTCCGCCGACAAGATCGAGGCCTTCGAGCGGATGATTCGCCCCCATGGCCTCATTGAGATGGTGAGAACCGGGGAGATCGCGATCGCCCGTGGCGGCGACTAGCGAGCTTCTCCTCGGCCTCCGGCCGGCGGTCGAGCGCGCCCTCGCTCGCGAGAAGAAGATCCTGGTCAGCGCCACCGTCCCGGTCGATTTCACGGACCCGTGTGCCATCACGTTTGCCTCCCGCCTGGCGTCTGACCACTGGTT
>DASSBJ010000130.1:0-12361 GCA_035698885.1 Solirubrobacterales bacterium | reverse complement strand
GTGGTCGCCGAGATCCGCCGCATGCTCGGGGCCAATAGCTCGGACGAGGCCGCCACTGAGCACGCCAAGGAACTTCTAAAAGCCGCCTGACAGGCGTCCTCTTGTCCGGTGGGCCGCCGTTGGCCTAATCTCAGCCGATGGCAACCGCTAGTCGCCGTCGCTTCCCTGCCCTGCGCGGTCGCAGGAACGGCGTCCGGCCGGAGGCGCCGGTCGACGGCACCGCCCGCCTGGGAGAGCGGACCAAGCACCTGGTCAAGCGGCTGAAACCCGGCGACGTCGCCGTCATCGACCACGCCGACATCGACCGCATCGCCGCCGAGGAGCTGATCGAAGCCGGGGTAGTCGCGGTCCTCAACGCCTCGCCCTCCTCGCAGGGGAAGTACCCCAACGCCGGGCCGCTGATGCTCGCCCGCGAGGGGGTCCGGCTCGTCGACGCGCCCGACGCCGGGCTCTTCGAGTGCCTCGAAGACGGCGACCGGGTGCGGATCGTCGACGGCGCGATCTTCGTCGACGGCGAGGAGGTCGCCCGCGGCCGGGCCCTGCGTGTCCCGGAGCTGGAGCGCGAGATGCAAGAGCACCGCGAACGGATCGACGAGGCGCTGGGCGAATTCGCCGAGAACACCGTCGCCCACGTGCGCGAAGAGACCGATCTGCTGACCGGCAACATCGCCTTCCCCCCGACCGAGGCCAGCTTCCGCGACCGCCACGTCCTGATCGTCGTCCGCGGCGACCGCCATCGGCGCGACCTGAAAGCCCTGCGCGCCTACATCCGCGACGTGCGGCCGCTGATCGTCGCCGTCGACGGGGGCGCCGACGGGGTACTCGAAGCCGGCCTCAAGCCCGACGTGATCCTCGGCGACATGGACTCGGCCGGCGACGCCGCGCTCGACTGCGGTGCCGAGCTGATCGTCCACGCCTATCCCGACGGCCGCGCCCCCGGCTGCGACCGGCTCCTCGACGCCGGCCTCGAGCACAAGGTGGTGCCCGCCGCCGGGACCAGCGAGGACGTGGCGATGCTGATGGCCTTCGAGAAGGGAGCGGCGCTGATCGTCAGCGTCGGCGCCCACTTCAACCTGATCGAGTTCCTCGACCGCAAGCGCGGCGGCATGTCCTCGACCTTCCTCACCCGCCTGCGGATCGGCGAGAAGCTGGTCGACGCGAAGGGCGTCAGCCGCCTCTACAACCCGCCCTCCACGGTCGCCCCGGCGGCGCTCTTCCTGCTCGCCTTCGCGATCCTGCTGGCGGTCGTCACGATCACCTCGCCGGCGCTGAGCGAGCTCTTCGAACTGCTCTGGCTGAAGGTGAAGATCTGGCTTGGGCTATAGCGCCCGCTACCACGCCACGTCTCTGATCGCGGTCTTCCTCGCGCTGGCGATCGGCATCCTGATCGGCGCCGAGTTCGGCGGCGACGCGCTGAGCAACACGCGCAAGGACCTCGAGCAGAGCCTGACCGGCAACCTTCAGGACGCGCGCCAGCGGGCCGACCAGCTGGACGGCGAACTGGGGCGGGCCAACGAGTTCTCCAGCCGCGTCTATCCGGTGCTTGTGCGCGACAGGCTGCGCGGACGGCGGATCGGCCTGGTCGCCTTCGGCGACCTGCCGGGCGACGTCTACGGGGCGATCGAGGGGGCGCTGGCGCCCGCCGGCGGTCATCTGGTCGGGGTCGGCGTCGTGCGCGAGCCGATCGACAGCCGCGGCCTCGCGGGCGACCTCGCGAGGACGCGCTTCGCCAGGCTCGCCCGCGAACCGGACCTGCAGACGGCGCTCGGCACCGGCCTCGGGCGCCAGATCGTTCGCGGCGGGACGCTGCTGGAGCCCGTGCGCGGCCACCTCTTCTCACGCGCCAGCGGCAACTTCGGCGCGCTCGACGCGGTGATCGTCGTGCGCGACGAGCCGCAGGGCATGGGGCCGCAGCAGCGGGCGGTCGCCGGGCGGATCGAGTCCGGGCTGCTGCAGGGGATCGGCGGCACGCACACGCCCGCGGTCGGAGTCGAGAGCACCCACAGCGAGCCATCGTCGGTCTCCTTCTTCGTCGGCAACGACCTCTCCAGCGTCGACGACGTGGACCTGGTCGCCGGGCGCCTGGCGACCGTCTTCGCGCTGCTCGGCGCCGAGGGCAGCTTCGGCGTCAAGGGCAGCGCCGACCGCCTGCTGCCCGACCTGCTCGAACCGCACGAATGACCTGGATCGGCTTCCCGGTCGGGGTCGCGGTGGCGCTGCTGATCGTCCCTGCCGGGGTGCGGGGGCTGCTCGACGCCGGCCTGGTGCGCGAGAACTTCCGCTGCGTCCCGCTCGCCTTTCCGCTCGGCGCGGTGCTGGCGACGGCCGGGCTGGTCGCCCTGGCGCCGCTCGCCTTCCTCGACGACCGCGGCAGCCTCGAACTGCTCGACCCGCAGCTGCGACGCTGGCTTCCCTACGTGATCGGGGTCGCCTTCCTCGGCTTCCTCGACGACTCGCTGGGCCAGGGGGAAGCCGCGAACACGCCGCGCGGCTGGCGCGGCCACGGCCGGGCGCTGCGCGAGGGACGCCTCTCGACCGGCGCGATCAAGGCGATCGGCGCGCTCGCCCTCGCCGCCTACGTGGTCTCCGGCCGCGGGCTCGAATCGTGGCGCTACCTGGCTGACGTGGCGCTGCTGATCCTCGCGACCAACGCCTTCAACCTGCTCGACCTGCGGCCGGGCCGGGCGGAGAAGGGGCTGGCGCTGCTCGGCGCGGCGCTCTGCCTCGGCGCCTGGACCTTCGCGCCGCTCGACCTGCTCGGCATCTTCGCCGGCCCGGTCCTGGTCGGCGCCGCCTTCACGCTGCGCGAGCGGGCGATGCTCGGCGACACCGGCTCGAACCTGGTCGGGGCGATCGGCGGCGTCTGGCTGCTGACCACGCTGGGCGGGACGGGGCGGCTGATCGCCCTCGCAACGCTCGCCGGACTGACGATTTTCGGCGAGTTGCGATCCATCTCGGCGACGATCGACTCGGTTCCGCCCCTGCGCTGGCTAGACTCGCTCGGCAGAGAATGAGTCCGTCCAAGCCAGGGGATACCCGCTTCATCTTCGTCACCGGCGGCGTCGTCTCGGCCCTCGGCAAGGGAATCGCCGCGGCCTCGATCGGGCGCCTGCTGGTCTCGCGCGGCTACCGGGTGCAGCTGCAGAAGTTCGACCCCTACATCAACGTCGACCCGGGGACGATGAGCCCGTTCCAACACGGCGAGGTCTTCGTCACCGAGGACGGCGCCGAGACCGACCTCGACCTCGGCCACTACGAGCGCTTCACCGACGAGAACACCTCGCGCGCCTCGAACGTCACGGCCGGCTCGGTCTACAACACGGTGATCAACCGCGAGCGCCGCGGCGACTACCTCGGGGCCACGGTGCAGGTGATCCCCCACATCACCGACGAGATCAAGAACCGCATCCTGATCGTCGCCGAGTCGCAGTCGGTCGACTTCGTGCTGACCGAGATCGGCGGCACCGTCGGCGACATCGAGTCGCTGCCCTTCCTCGAGTCGATCCGCCAGCTCTACACCGACCTCGGGCCGAAGCGCAGCATGTTCGTCCACCTGACCCTGGTGCCCTACGTCGGCCACGCCGGCGAACTGAAGACCAAGCCGACCCAGCACTCGGTCAACGAGCTGCGGCGGATCGGGATTCAGCCGCACGCGCTCGTCTGCCGCTCCGAGGGGCGGCTCGACCAGGAGATCCGCCGCAAGATCGCGCTCTTCGCCAGCCTGCCGGTCGAGGCGGTGATCTCCGCCAACGACGTCGACAACATCTACAAGGTGCCGCTCGTCTTCCGCGCCGAGGGCGTCGACGACCTGGTCCTCGACCACTTCGGCATGGAGGCGCCCGCCTCCGACCTGAGCGAGTGGGAGGCGATGGTGCGCCGCGCCGACGAGGCGTCGGGCAAGGTCAAGATCGCTCTCGTCGGCAAGTACGTGCGGCTTGCCGACGCCTACAAGTCGGTGATCGAGGCGCTCGAGCACGGCGGCTTCCATCACGGCGTCGAGGTCGAAGTCGAGCTGGTCGACTCGGAGAACTTCGAGCCTGAGCAGCTGGAAGGCGCCGACGGGGTGTTGATCCCGGGGGGCTTCGGCGAGCGCGGCATCGAGGGCAAGGTCGAAGCGGCGCGGATCGCCCGCGAGCGCTCGATCCCCTACCTGGGCATCTGCCTCGGCATGCAGATCGCCGTGGTCGAGTTCGCCCGCGACGTCGCCGGCATGGAGGGGGCCAACTCGGCCGAGTTCGACCCCGAGACGCCGTTCCCGGTCGTCGACCTGCTGCCCGAGCAGAAGGAGGTCTCGGAGATGGGCGGCACGATGCGGTTGGGCGCCGACCCGGTGAAGCTGCACGAGGGCACGCGGGCGCGTGAGATCTTCGGCGAGGCGGTCATCTACAAGCGCCACCGGCATCGCTACGAGGTCAACATCCAGCTGCGCCGCCGGCTCGAAGACGAGGGCCTGGTCTGTGGGGGCACCTCGCCCGACGAGCGCCTGGTCGAGATGATCGAGCTGCCCGACCATCCGTTCTTCGTCGCCTCGCAGTTTCACCCCGAGTTCAACTCGCGCCCCAATCGTCCCGAGCCGCTGTTCCGCGAGTTCGTCGGCGCCGCGGCGCGCCACGCCGGCGAGCGGCCGGCGGAAGGCGGCGAGGTCGAGGCCGAGGCCGAGGATTCCTCCGTAGCCCACTGAGACGGTCTAGCCTGTCCCGCCGTGGACAGGCTCTTGGAGAGGTTCGTGCGGCTGTGTGAGATCCGCAGCCCGACCGGAGAGGAGCGCGAGGTCGCCGACACGATCGCCGCCGAGCTGCGGGCGCTCGGGCTCGAGCTGAGCGAGGACGATGCCGCCGGGCCGGCGCAAGCGGGCGCCGGCAACCTGCTCGCGCGCCTGCCGGGGCGGAGCGATCGCTGGGTGATGTTCTGCGCCCACATCGACACGGTCCCGCACCCCGGGCAGATAGAGGTGGTCGAGGACGAAGGCGTCTTTCGCAGCGCCGGCGAGACGATTCTCGGCGCCGACAACAAGGCTGCGGTGGCGGTCTTCATGGAGCTCGTCTCGCGGCACGCCGCCGAGCCCCCGCCGGTCGGGATCGAGCTGCTGCTGACCGTCGCCGAGGAGCAGGGGCTGCGAGGCGCGAAGGCGTTCGACACCAGCGCGCTGCGCGCGCAGTGCGGCTTCGTCCTCGACCATGCGGGGCCGGTCGGGGAGGTGATCGTGGCGACCCCGACCCAGCAGAAGATCCATGCCGACTTCATCGGCGTGGAGGCTCACGCGGGGATCGAACCCGACGACGGCAACAACGCGATCGCCGCCGCCGCCTCGGCGATCGCACGGATGCGGCTGGGGCGGCTCGACGAGGAGACGACGGCGAACGTCGGGATGATCTCCGGCGGTACCTCGGGCAACGTCGTGCCCGGGCACTGCGACATCGTCGCCGAGACGCGCAGCCTCGACGCCGACCGGGCCGCCGCCGTGGCCGGCGAGATCGCCGAGGCGTGCGCCTGGGGGGCGAGCGAGCATGGCTGCGACGTGGACGTGCGGGTCGAAGAGCTGTTCCGCGGCTACCGGATACCGAATGACTCCGGGTCCCTGGCGCTGGCCGAGGCGGGTCTGCGCCGCGCAGGCCACGAGCCGGTGCGCACGGCGATCGGCGGCGGCAGCGACGTCAACGCGCTGCGCCTAGCCGGGTTCGAGTGCGTGCTGCTAGCGAACGGGCCGAAGAATGTCCACACGGCGAACGAGTGCGTCGCCGCCGCCGACCTCGACGCGATGCTCGCGGTCTGCGAGGGCATCGTCGCCGAGGCGGCCGGCGAGACCGCGGCGGGGTGAGCGGCCGGCTGCAGCTGCGCCGCGGCGTCGTCGTCGACGCGGAGCCGCTGACGGTCGAGGTTGACGGCGAACGCCGCCGCGCCTGGGCCGACGAGGCGCTGCTGGGCGAGATGCGCGAGGGCGACGAGGTGGTCGTCAACGTCGCCGCGCTCGACCTGGGGCTCGGCTCCGGCGGCTTCGACGTCGTCCACGTCAACCTGACCCGGGGCCTGGAAGCGAGCGGCGAGAGCCGTGAGCACGTCATCAAGCTCAACTACACCTCGCTCCAGCACCCGGTGCGGCCGGTCGAGCTTCCGGTGCGACTTTCGTACCCTCACGGTACGAAAGTCGCACCGGAGCGGACGATGCCGGTCCTCGTCCTGCCGCTGCACGGGCATCTCGCGCCGGCCGCCTGGGCCGCCGCCCAGGCATCGCCCGGCCTGAAGCTCGGCTACGTGCAGACGGCGGGCGGCGCCCTGCCCGGCTCGCTCAGCCGCGACGTCGCCGAGCTGCGCGAGCGCGCCCTGCTCTGCGGCCACATCACCGCCGCACCCGCCTACGGCGGCGAGCACGAGGCCCTGTCGGTGGCGGGCGCCCTCGACGCCGCCGCCACCGGCCTCGGCTGGGACGCCGCCGTCGTCGGCCCGGGCCCAGGCATCGTCGGCTCCGACACCCGCCTCGGCCACGGCGGCATGGCCGCCCTCGACAACGCCCACGCCGCCCTCGCGCTGGGCCTGCCGACCTTCCTGTCGCCCCGCCTCTCCGAATCCGACCCCCGCGAGCGCCACCGAGGCGTGAGCCACCACACGCTGACCGTGCTCGCGCTGCTGCTGGCTGGAGTGACGATAGGGGCGCCGAGCGCCAATCCCGAGATCGCGGCGAAGCTGACCGAGGCAGCAGGCGCCCGCCACAAGCTGACCGAATCGTCCCCCGACCTAAGCGGTTACACGACCTCTGGGCTCCCGACGCGAACCATGGGCCGCTCGATAGGCGAGGACGCGCTCTTCTTCGCGGCCCCGCTCGCCGCGGGCGCCGCCTTGCGCCGCGAGGATTGAGGGCTGCGCGGGAGAACGGTCCCGCATGGCAGTCGCCATAGAGCCGACGCACACCGAGGTCGACGCCCGCTTCGAGGGCCTGGTCCTCGACTTCCTCTCCTACCTCGAGCTGGAGCGGGGCCTGTCGCGCAACACGCTCAACGCCTACCGCACCGATCTGCTGCAGTACGGCGAGTTCCTCACCGAGCACGAGCTCGACGCGCTGGCGGCGCGGCCGGCCGACATCGGCGACTTCCTCGCCGACCTGGCGACCGGCAACGGGCGCCCGGCCTGCTCGGCGGCGACCGTGCACCGCAAGACCGCCTGCCTGCGATCCTTCTACAAGCATCTGCGCCGCGACGAGCTGATCGGCGACGACCCGACCGCCTCGCTGAGCGCTCCGCGGCGGGCGAAGAAGCTGCCGCAGGTGCTCAACTACGCCGAGGTGCAGCAGCTGCTCGCCGCGCCGCGCGGCAGCGACGCGACGGTGCTGCGCGACCGGGCGCTGCTGGAGACGATGTACGCGTGCGGGCTGCGGGCCTCGGAGACGATCGGCCTGGAGATGTCGGACATCGACCTCGAGGAGGGCCTGCTGCGCGCGCGCGGCAAGGGCTCGAAGGAGCGGATCGTGCCGCTCGGCCGCAAAGCGATCGCCGCGATCGCCGCCTACCTGCGCGGCGGCCGGCCGAAGCTGGTGCCGCCCGAACGCCACGAGGCGCGCCTCTTCGTCAACTTCCGCGGCGGCCCGCTGAGCCGCCAGGGCCTCTACAAGATCGTCCAGCGCCACGCCCGCGAGGCCGGCCTCTCAGGGCGGATGAGCCCGCACACGCTGCGCCACAGCTTCGCCACCCACCTGCTGGCGGGCGGCTGCGATCTGCGCGCCGTGCAGGAGATGCTCGGTCACGCCGACATCGCGACGACCCAGATGTACACGCACCTCTCCGGCGAGCGTCTCAAGGAGGTCTACTTCGAGGCGCACCCGCGGGCGACGGAGGGCTGATAGAACCGCTCCGTGCCCGAGCTGCCCGAGGTCGAGACCGTCTGCCGGCAGCTCGAGCCGGAGATCGAAGGGCGGCGGATCGAGCGGCTCGAGGTCGACGATCCGCGCTGGTGCCGCCCGGCGCCCCCAGCTGAGCTCGAGGCGGCGCTCGCGGGCCGCACGATCGAGGGCCTGGGACGGCGGGGCAAGTACCTGCTGCTGGGACTCGACGGGGGTCGCACCCTGGTCATGCACCTGCGGATGACCGGCAACCTGGTCCTGGTCGAGGGTGAGGACAAGCTCGACCACCTGCGGGCCCGCTTCACACTCGACGACGGGCGCGAGCTCTGGTTCACCGACCCGCGGCGCTTCGGCGAGGCGCTGCTGCTCGCCGACGCGGAGCTCGACGCCCACTTCGCCTCGCGTCTCGGCGTCGAGCCGCTGTCCGACGAGTTCACCGCCGAGCGCCTCGGCGAGATCGCGGCCGGCCGCAGGGCGCCGCTCAAGTCCTTCCTGCTCGACCAGAAGGGGATCGCCGGGATCGGCAACATCTACGCCGACGAGGCGCTCTTCCGGGCGCGCCTGCACCCGCTCTCGCCGGCCGAGTCGATGAAGCCCGGGCAGCTGGCGGCGCTGCGCGACGGCATCGTCGCCGCGCTGGAAGCCGGGATCGACGGCGGCGGGGCATCGATCGACGACTACCGCGACGGGCGGGGCGAGAAGGGGCGGATGCAGAACGAGTTCCTCGTCCACACCCGCGAGGGCAAGCCCTGCCCGCGCGGCGACGGCACGGTCGAGCGGATCGTCGTCTCCGGCCGCTCGACCTACTTCTGCCCGGGCTGCCAGGCGAAGCTGCGGCGCCGGCCACGGCGGCGCCGTCCGGCGCGTCGTTCACCTTAGGCCGGTTATGCCCGGCAAGACCCTGCGAACCGAGGCGGTCGTCCTGCGCGGCATCCGCTACGGCGAGGCCGACCGCATCCTCCACCTCTACACGGCGCAGCGCGGCCGCGTCGGGGCGATCGCCAAGGGAGTGCGCCGCACCAAGTCGCGCTTCGGCGGGCGGCTGGAGCCCTTCTTCCGGCTCGACCTGCTGCTGCACGAAGGCAGGGGGGAGCTGATGACGGTGACCCAGGCGGGCACGGTCGACGGCTACCCGCGCCTGCGCGCCTCCGGCGCGGCGCTCACCGCCGGCGCCCGCGCCTGCGACGCGGTGCTGCGCCTGCTCGACTCGGCCGAGCCCAACCCGCCCGCCTACAACCTGCTCTGCCGCTACCTGGCGCTGCTCGACGATCCGGGCGCGCCGGGCGCCGCGTCGCTGCCGACGGCACTGTCCTTCCGGCTCAAGCTCGCCCTCGTCGCGGGCTTCTCGCCCGAGCTCTCCTCCTGCGCCTGCTGCGGCGAGGCCGAACACCTGGCCGGCTTCTCCGGCGCCGCCGGCGGGGTCGTCTGCGCGAGCTGCGAAGCGGGCGCTTTTCCACTCTCGGAGGAGGCGCACCGCTTCATGGTCGAGTCGATCGCCCGACCGCTGGCCGAGGCGCCGCAGGCCGGCGAGCGTGAGCTGCGCCAGGCGGAGCGGGCGATCGGCGAGACGCTCGAGCATCACGCGCACGTGCAGCTTCGTGCGGCCTGAGACGCCTGCAAACCGGCGCATCTCGGCGTCCTCATTCGGTCACGTGCAGAGCACGCTCCCTCTCTCGTCCTTGATCTGCTTGGTTTTCGGCGTCTCAGTGCCGCCCGGCCTATGATCGGCGAGTGCCCACTGTGACCACCTTTGCCGACCGGATACAGACTTGGGAGGAGGAGTTCCTAGCTCCGCAGGCGACCAGGTCATATCCGGCGCGGCGGCGGGTCGAGGAGCCCGACAGCCCGCTGCGGACGCCGTTCCAGCGCGACCGCGACCGGATCGTCCACTGCAAGGCCTTTCGCCGGCTGAAGCACAAGACGCAGGTCTTCATCGCCCCGGAGGGCGACCACTACCGCACGCGGCTCACGCACACGCTCGAGGCCTGCGGGATCGCTCGCACGGTGGCTCGTGCGCTCGGCCTCAACGAGGATCTGACCGAGGCGATCGGGCTCGGCCACGACCTCGGACATCCGCCCTTCGGGCACACCGGCGAGGAGGCGCTCGACGCGGCGCTGCGCGAGCACTGCGGCAGCGGCTTCCGCCACAACGAGCACTCGCTGCGGGTCGTCGACGTGCTCGAGCGCGACGGCCAGGGGCTGAACCTGACCGAGCAGGTGCGCGACGGCATCCTCAACCACACCGGCGCCGACCGGCCGGCGACGCTGGAGGGCCGGATCGTCAAGCTGGTCGACCGCGTCGCCTACATCAATCACGACATCGACGACGCGCTGCGCGCGGGGATCCTGCGGCCCGACGACCTGCCTGCCGCGGAGATCGAGCTGCTCGGGCCGACCGGCTCGGCGCGCATCGACACGCTTGTCCGCGACATCGTCGAGCAGTCGACGGCGGCGGGGGACATCACGCAGAGCGAAGAGGTCGGCGGCGCGATGCTGCGCCTGCGCAAGTTCATGTTCGAGCGCGTCTATCTGGGCGAGGAGGCGCGCAACGAGCACCAGCGGGCGCAGCGCGCCCTGCGCGGCCTCTTCGACCACTACATGGAGCATCCCGACGAGGTGCCCGGGGGCGAACCGGGCGCCGGCGAGTGCCAGCGCGTCGCCGACTACCTGGCGGGGATGACGGACCGCTTCTGCATCGCCCGCTTCGCCGAGCTGACGGTTCCCGAGGCGGCGCGGTTCTGATGGCGCTGATCTCCGAGGAGAGCCTCGAGCGGGTCAAGCAGGCGGTCGACATCGTCGAGGTGATCTCCGCCCACACCGACCTGCGCCGCCAGGGCGCCCGCTGGGTCGGCCTCTGCCCGTTTCACGAGGAGCGCACGCCGTCCTTCTCGGTCGACGCGGGGGAGAAGCTCTACCACTGCTTCGGCTGCGGCGTCGGCGGCGACACGATCAAGTTCGTCGAGGAGAAGGAGGGGCTCGGCTTCGCCGAGGCGGTGGAGCTGCTCGCCGACCGCTACGGAGTCGAGCTGCAGCGCGAGAAGGAGGACCCGCGAGCGGAGGCGCGGCGCCAGCAGCGGCGCCGGCTGGGGGAGCTGCTCGACCGCACCGCGGCCTTCTACGCGCACTTCCTCTGGGACGCCGAGGAGGCCGGCAAGGCGCGCGCCTACCTGGCGGAGCGCGGGCTGAGCGAGGAGACGCTGCGCGCCTTCGGCGTCGGCTACGCGCCGAGCGCCTGGGACACGATGCTGCTGCGCGGCCAGCGGGCGGGCTTCAAGGTCGAGGAGATGCGCTCCGTCGGGCTGGCGCAGAAGGGGCGCAGCGGAGGCGAGTACGACCGCTTCCGCGAGCGGATCATGTTCCCGATCCGCGACCGGCGCGGGCGCACGCTCGGCTTCGGCGGCCGGGCGATGCGCTCCGACCAGGGAGCGAAGTACGTCAACACCGCGGAGACCGACTTCTTCCATAAGAGCCGCATGCTCTATGGCATCGACCTGGCCAAGGAGGCGATCGCGAAGAGCGGCCGGGTCGTCGTGGTCGAGGGCTACACGGACGTGCTGGCGCTGCACCAGGCGGGGATCGCCGAGGTCGTCGGGGTGATGGGCACGGCGATCACCGAGGAGCAGGTGGCGGCGCTCTCGGGGATGGTCGACGAGGTCGTGCTGGCGCTCGACGCCGACTCGGCGGGGCAGGAGGCGATGCTGCGCGCGCAGCGGGTCGCGGCCGGGCGCAAGATGCGGCTGCGCGTCGCGGCGATGCCGGCCGGGGAGGACCCGGCGGAGATGATCGCCGCGGAGGGGGGAGCGGAGCGCTTCCGGGCGCTGGTCGAGGGCGCCGTCGACCTGCCGGCCTTCCAGGTCGGCCTGGCGCTGGACGGCGCCGACGCCGCTTCGCCGGCCGAGCGCGACCGGGCCCTCGGCGAGGTGGCGCCGATTCTCGCCGGGATGGGGGAGACGGCGAGCCGCGACGACCTGGTGCGCCGCGTGGCCGGGCGCCTCGACCTCGAGCCGGCTCTGGTCATGGGACGGGTGACGGCGGCGCAGCCGCTCAGCGGCGGCGGCTCCGCGGAACCGCCGAGGCGGCGCGGCGCCGGCCCAGCCGCGCCGGCCCGTCCGCCGGTGCGCAGCGGCGGCGCGCTGACCTCGCGCGAACGGCGCGAGCGGGCGCTGCTGGCGATGTGCATCGCCCTGCCGGACGAGGGCAGGGACTACCTCGCCCGGCTGACCGAAGAGCACCTCTCGCCCAACGGCGCGCGCCTCGCGGCCTGGCTGCGCGAGCATCCGACCGACCCGGCGTCGAATCTGCCGCACGACGACGAGCAGCTGGCGAGCCTGATCGCCGAGCTGGTGATCCTCGCCCACGACGAGCCCGCCTCGCTGGAGGCGATGGAGCTCAACTACCTGCTGCTCGAGCAGCGACGCATCGAGTCCCAGATAGCCGCTGCCGGCGAAGCCGGCGACCACGAGCGCCGCGCCGCCCTGAGCCGAGAACGCGCCGCCCTGGTAGAACGAATAGCCCGCACCGAGCGGGTGT
>DASSBJ010000129.1:0-9855 GCA_035698885.1 Solirubrobacterales bacterium | reverse complement strand
GCTGCGCTCGCCGCGGTTGACGAAGAGCTTGGTGGTCTGCGCCTTCTCGTCATCGCCGTCGGCGTCGCCGTTGGACGCGGCCGCCGGCTCGCGCTCGGGCCGCTTCTCCTTCTCGCGATCGCGCTGCCGCTCGCGGCGGCGCGGGCGCGGCGCGTGCTCGAGCCGCTCCTCGGGGGTCTCCCACTCGCCGATCGAGGTGTTGACGTCGCGCTCGATGCGGGCGATCTCGTCGTGCTGGTCGGGGGTGACGAAGGTGATCGCCCGCCCGGTCCGCCCGACCCGCCCGGTGCGGCCGATCCGGTGGACGTAGGTCTCGGAGGAGTTGGGGACGTCGTAGTTGATGACGTGGGTGACGTGCTCGACGTCGAGCCCGCGGGCGGCGATGTCGGTCGCCACCAGCAGCTTCACCCGATGGTCCTTGAAGGAGATCATCACCCCGTCGCGCACCCCCTGGCTGAGGTCGCCGTGCAGCGCCTTCACCTGCAGCCCCTTGTCGGCGAGCTGCTTGTCGAGCCGCGCCGCGCCGATCTTGGTACGGCAGAAGATGATCGCCTGCTCGGGCTCCTCCGCCTTCAGCACCTCGGCGAGGCGCTCGAGCTTCTTGCGCGGCTCGACCATCACGTAGGCCTGCTCGACCGAGTCGACCGTCAGCTTCCTCGGCGTCACCCGGATCGTGACCGGGTCGTACATGTACTGCTCGGCGAGCCTGGCGACGGGCTCGGGTATGGTCGCCGAGAAGAGCAGCGTCTGGCGCCCGCTCGGGCACATCCGCAGGATCTTCTCGACGTCCTCGATGAAGCCCAGGTCGAGCATCTCGTCGGCCTCGTCGAGGACGACGTAGCGGGCCGCGGTGAGGACCAGCGAGCGGCGCGACATCAGGTCCATCATCCGGCCGACCGTGGCGACGACGACGTGGGCGCCGGCGCGCAGCTGCGACTGCTGCGATTTGATCGGCGCGCCGCCGAAGACGGCGACTATGTTGACGTCGAGGTGCTCGGCGTAGGAGCGCAGCGCCTGCGTCACCTGGATGCAGAGCTCGCGCGTCGGCGTCATCACGATCGCCTGCACCTCGTCGTCAGCCGGGTCGACGTACTGCAGCAGCGGCAGGCCGAAGGCGGCCGTCTTGCCGGTCCCCGTCTGCGCCTGGCCGATCACGTCGTGGCCGGCGAGCAGCTCCGGGATCGCTTTCTCCTGGATCGGGCTGGGCTGCTCGTAGCCGAGCTCGCCCAGCGCCTGCTGGATCTCCGGCGCCAGCCCCAGGTCCTTGAAGGCGCTCACTTGCTCGGGTCCAGTAGGAGCTTGCCGCTGGTGCGGCGGGCGATCAGGTCCTCGTGGGCACGCGCCGCCTCTGACAGCGGGTAGACCTCGCCGACGTTGACCTCGAGCTCGCCGCTGGCGACCAACTCGAACAGCTCGCCGATCATCGGGGCGACCTCGGCCTGGCGCATCAGCAGGTGGACGAGCCAGAAGCCGATCACGGCCTTGGAGCCGCGCAGCAGGGCCGCGGTGGAGACGTCGCGCTGCTCGCGCGAGGCGATGCCGAAGACGACCATGCGGCCGAGCGGCGCCAGCACGCCGAGCTCCTCGTCGAAGGCGGCGCCGCCGCTCATGTGGAGGACGGCGTCGACACGCTTGCCGTCGTTGGCCTCGCGGAGCGCCTCTCCCAGGTTCTCGGCCCGCGAATCGACCGTGGCGTCGGCGCCGAGCCGCTCGACCAGGGCGCGCTTCTCCTCGCTCGAGGCGAGGCCGATCACCCGCGCCCCGGCGCGCTTGCCGAGCTGCACCGCGAGCGAGCCGGTGCCGCCCGCCGCCGCCTCGACCACCAGCGTCTCGCCCGGCTCGATCCGCGCGCAGCGCCGCACCAGCGCCATCGCGGTCAGCCCCTGCAGGAGCAGGGCGGCGGCCCGGTCGTCGTCGACCGCGTCGGGGACGGGAATCAGCATCGCGGCCGGAACGGCGACCCGCTCGGCGTAGGCGCCGGCGGAGAGGATCGCGGCGACCCGCTGCCCGTCCGGCGTGCGCCCGCTCACCTCCGCTCCCGGGATCAGCGGAAGCTGCTGCTCGGCGAGGTAGTCGTTGCGGGTCGCGTGCGTGTCGGCGAAGTTGATCCCGCTGCGCGCGACCTCGACCAGCACCTCGCCGTGGGCGGGCACGGGGTCCGGCACGTCGTCCCGGTAGCGAAGCACCTCGGGGCCGCCGAACTCGTCGATCTGGATAGCGCGCATCGCCGCCACACTACTGAGAACCACTGCCTGGGCGTGGCCGGCGACGCTCAGGGTTCGGGCAGCTGACGCCCCAGCCAGGGGGTCAGAGTGCGGGCGAAGGTGGCGCTCATGTGGTACGTGTTGCGGTAGACCAGCACGCGGCCCATCACGCTCGGGCAACGGTGGCGCGGGCAGAGGATGCCGATCGGGTCGATCAGCTTCACGCCGGGCACCCGCTTGGCGCCGAAGAAGTCGTAGGCGTGCCAGCGCTTGCGCCGGCCGACGAAGGCGCACTTGCTCAGCTGGTCCAGGTTCTGGGAGACGCAGTCCGGCGGTTCGAACGGCGCCAGCGGCTGGTCGCGGATGACGACGACCCTGGCGCCGTTGCGCTTCAGCCTGCGCAGCGTGCGGGCGAAGCCCGCGATCAGGAAGGGCTCGCTGCGGCGCCGGTCGAGCCGCTGCCCGTTGCGGACGATCTGGTAGCGGCCGCCCGTCGAGTCGCTGACCACGACCATGTCGGGCCGCTCTTCGGTGACGATGCGGCGCATCGAGTTGCGGCGCCAGAGGTCACAGGCGGCTTCGTACTGCACGTCGCCGACGACGCAGCCGGCGCGCACCAGGCCGACCAGCCGCCAGTGGCGCTGCCGCGCCAGCTTGAGCAGCGGCGCGAACCACTGCAGGGTGTGCGAGTCGCCGAAGGCGACGACGGTCTTCGGCGAGTTCTCGGCGCCGTAGACGCAGGGCGGCGATTCCGTTTCGTCGTGCAGGAGGACGCAGCCGTCGTCCCAGAGGGCTCCCTTGTCGGCGGCGGCGTCCGACGGGTTCGGCCGCAGCGCGTCGACCCGCTGCAGGTGCGGGTTGCGGGGGCCGATCGCCATCGCGCCGCGCGCCAGCTCGGGCGAGGCGGTCGGCAGCGGCGGGTTCGACTCCTGCAGGCCGATCGCCAGGAAGACCGCCGCCAGGGTGCAGGTGGCGCCGAGCGCGAGCGCCCGCTTCGGCCGCCGCCCGAGGCTGCGCGAGTGGCGGAAGCGCTCCTCGATCGTGTGGTGGGTGAGCGCCGCCGGTCCCCAGGAAGCGAGCGTGACGAGGACGAGGTCGAAGCGCGAGAGGGTCCACAGCGCGCCGGCGAAGACCAGCATCGGCCAGTGCCAGAGGTACCAGGCGTAGGAGATCTTGCCCAGGTACTGCATCGGCGCGCGGCTGAGCAGCGAGATCGGGCCGGAGACGGCGGCGGCGGTGCCGGCGACGATGATCGCCACCGTCGCCACGGTCGGCAGCAGGGCCCGCCAGCCGGGATAGGGCGTGGCGCCGGTGAACAGGACCGCGGTGAGGACGAGGGTCGCCAGGCCGGCGCCGGCGAGCAGCGCCGAGACGCGCCGCGGCAGCTCGAGGCCGGTCGGCAGCGCCAGGGCGAGCACGCCGCCCATCGCCAGCTCCCACATCCGCGTCAGGCTCGAGAAGTAGGCGGCGCGGGTGTGTTCCGGGGTGAAGCCGACGCTGTAGAGGAGCGAGGCGACGCCGAGGGGGACGACGAGCAGGGCGATCGTCCGCCGCATGCTCCAGCCGCGCCACCGCGCCAGCCCCGCGCCGACCCCGAGGGTCAGCGGCCAGAGCAGGTAGAACTGCTCCTCGACCGAGAGCGACCAGTAGTGCTGCACGGGGCTGATCAGCTCGTTGTGGAAGGCGAAGTAGTCGACCGATTCGGCGATGAAGTGCCAGTTGACGACGTAGAGGGCGGCGCCGAGCACGTCGCCGGAGACCTTCTGGCTCTGCAGCGGCGAGTAGAGCAGCGCCGAGCAGACGACGACGAAGGCGAGCACGGTGGCCGCAAGCGGCAGCAGGCGCTTGGCGCGGCGCGCGTAGAAGCGGCCGATCGAGACGTCGCCGCGCCGGTCGAGCTCGGTCAGGATCAGGCCGGTGATCAGAAAGCCGGAGAGGACGTAGAAGACGTCGAGGCCGACGAAGCCGCCGGCGAAGCCCGGGACCTCGGCATGGCAGGCCAAGACCAGGACCAGCGCGAATCCGCGCACGCCCTGGATGTCGAGGCGGAAGCCCTTGCGGGTCCGCGCTCCCGAGACGGGACGATTCCTGCCCACGTCTTTACGATGCCCCGACCGCTTGCACTGAAACCTGTAAACACGAGATGAGGGAGAAGTTGTGTCGCTGACCGTAGTCGGATCGATCGCCTTCGACGCCGTGAAGACCCCGTTCGGGGAGCGCGAGAAGATGCTGGGGGGTGCAGCGGTCCACTTCTCGCTCGCCGCCAGCTTCTTCACCGAGGTGCGCCCTGTGGGGCCGGTCGGCGACGACTTCGGCCCGGCCGAGTTCGAGGTGCTGGAGAACCGCGGCGTGCGTACCGGCGACATCGAGCAGGTGCCCGGCGGGCAGTCGTTCTTCTGGCGCGGCCGCTACGAGTACGACCTCAACGTGGCCCACACCGAGGAGACCCGGCTCGGCGTCTTCGGCGAGTTCGAGCCGAAGCTCTCCGAGGAGGCGAAGGCCGCCGACACCCTCTTCCTCGCCAACATCCAGCCCGACCTGCAGCGCCAGGTGGCCGGCCAGTGCGAGGCCGCCCGCTTCAGCGCGCTCGACTCGATGAACCTCTGGATCGAGACGGCGAAGGACTCGCTGCTGGCGGCGATCGGCGAGGTCGAGTGCCTGGTCCTCAACGACGCCGAGCTGCGCCAGCTGACCGGCGAGTCGAACCTGGCCCGGGCCGCGCGCGCGGCGATGGCGCATGGGCCGCGCGCCGTCGTCGCCAAGCAGGGCGAGTACGGCGCCGCCCTGTTCACCGCGGAGCGCTTCTTCGCCCTGCCCGGCTTTCCGCTGGAGGACGTGCGCGACCCGACCGGGGCCGGCGACAGCTTCGCCGGCGGCTTCCTCGGCTACCTGGACGGCCACGACGGCGACCTCGACGAAGCCTGCCTGCGGCGCGCGATGGGCTACGGCACGGTGCTCGCCTCGTTCAACGTCGAGGAGTTCGGCACCGAGCGGGTCGCCCGATTGACCCGCGAGGAGGTCGACGAGCGCTTCGCGACGCTGCACGAGATGACGCAGTTCGAGCCGTTGCCGGTGCGTTAGCGAGTCGAGGCCTGCAAGCTGCGAGAATGGCCGCCCCCATGGCGAGCGAGACCCTGACCGTCACCGACAACCGCACCGGCAAGACGTATGAGCTGCCGATCGTGGACGGGACGGTGCGGGCGATGGACCTGCGCCAGCTCAAGGTCGACGAGGACGAATTCGGCATGCTGTCGTATGACCCGGCGTTCACCAACACGGCGTCCTGCCGCTCGGCGATCACCTTCATCGACGGCGAAGCGGGGATCCTCGAACACCGCGGCTACTCGATCGAGCAGCTCTGCGAGCGCTCCAGCTTCCTCGAGGTCGCCTACCTGCTGATCTTCGGCGAGCTGCCGACCGGCCCGCAGCTCGATCGCTGGGTCTACGACATCACCCACCACACCTTCGTCCACGAGGACCTCAAGCACTTCTTCGAGGGCTTCCGCTACGACGCGCACCCGATGGGGATGCTGCTCGCGGGGGTCGGCGCGCTCTCCACCTTCTACCCGGACGCCAAGCACACCGAAGACTCCGAAGAGCGCTACATGGCGGCGGTGCGGTTGATCGCCAAGGTGCCGACCCTGGCCGCCTTCTCCTACCGGCACAACATGGGCCTTCCCTACGTCTACCCGGACAACGACCTCAACTTCGCCGAGAACTTCCTCTCGATGATGTTCAAGAAGACCGAAGCCAAGCACGTGCCGAAACCGGCGCTCTCGAAGGCGCTCGACGTGCTCTTCATCCTCCACGCCGACCACGAACAGAACTGCTCGACCAATGCGGTGCGCGGCGTCGGCTCCTCCGACGTCGATCCCTACTCCGCGGTCGCGGCGGGCGTCGCGGCGCTCTACGGGCCGCTGCACGGCGGCGCCAACGAGGCGGTGCTGCGGATGCTGCGGCGGATCGGCTCGGTCGACAACATCCCGGGCTTCCTCGAGCGGGTGAAGAACCGCGAAGAGAAACTGATGGGCTTCGGCCACCGGGTGTACAAGAACTACGATCCGCGGGCGCGGATCATCCAGCAGCACATGGAGGAGGTCTTCGAGGCGACCGAGTACAACCCGGTGATCGAGATCGCCCGCGAGCTGGAGAAGCAGGCGCTCGCCGACGAGTACTTCACCTCGCGCAAGCTCTACCCCAACGTCGACTACTACTCGGGGATCATCTACGAGGCGCTGGAGATCCCGACCGAGATGTTCACGCTGCTGTTCGCGATCCCGCGCACGGCCGGCTGGGTGGCGCAGTGGATGGAGATGAAGGACGACCCGGAGCAGAAAATCGCCCGTCCGCGCCAGATCTACACCGGCCACCGCGAGCGCCAGTACGTGGCGCTCGACGATCGCGAGGGGCCGGAGAAAATCGTCGGCCCGCCGGCCCGGCGGCCGAAACGGCCTCGGCGGGGGGCCTAGAACCGCGCCCGGGGACCCACCCCCCACCACCTCCTAACCGGCCGTAGGCTCACTCGCATGAACTGGAAGCTGACGGTTCGGGATGGGTCCGACGTTTCTCATCAGAGCTTTGAAGGGTTGGACGAGGCCGTGGCGCGGATGCGGGAGCTGGCGTTGGGGATCCGGGCTGAGGGGCCGGTGAAGGCCGTGTCGGCGTTGCGGGACTTCGCCCCTGCGGATCAGGTTCATGCGCGGCTGCAGCTGAGTGGCGGGCGATGGCCGCGCAGGGTCGTCGCCGGGGTCGACGTGCGGGGCGACGGGACGTTTGTGCCGTTTCGCGGCGGCGTGCGGCGCGAGGAGCTCGATCCGACCGCCTACGACACGCCGTTCGACGCGGTGCGCGAGTCGCTGGAATAACCTGCGTGGCGCCTTTTGCGTCACATAGGCGAAAAAGGAGCCACGCGACGAGATGAGCGAAACGGAGATCCCCAAGGGCAGCTACGCGGCCGGGCGGCGGGTGAAGCTGCCGGCCGGCGCCGAAGCCCCCTACGCCGTCTTCGTCAACGGCGTGCGGCAGAGCGAGGGCGCCGACTACGAGGTCCGCGCCGGCGAGCTCGTCTTCACTCGCGAGATCGTCAAGGAGAAGGTCGGCACCGGCCGCTGGCTGGCGATGTACCTCGGCCTCTTCGGCACCTACCGCAAGAACGAGACGATCGATCTCCAGTTCCAGCGCAATGGCAAGACCGAGCTGCGCTCGGACCTGCCGGTCAGCTCCTAGAGCGACCCGCGAGGGCTCACTTGAAGATGTAGAGCAGGGCGAAGGCGACGACGACCCAGGTCGCGCCGCCGGCGACCATGCCCCTGTCCCGCGAGACCATCGCCGCGATCGAGCGGTCGTCGGCGCGGTCGTAGATCAGGTAGAGGTAGCGGAAGATCACGTAGACGACCGGCGGGATCGTCCACATCATCTTGTTGCCGACGATCGGCGAGCTGACGGCGTAGATCGAGTAGCTGATCACCGTTCCGGTGGTGACCAGGGCGACCATCTGGTCCAGGAAGGGCAGCGAGTAATGCTCCAGGACGGGGCGGCTGCTGGTGCCTTCGTGCAGCTCCGAGACCGCCTCCTGGCGCCGCTTGGTGAAGCCGAGGAAGAGCGCGAGCATGCCGGTGCAGAGCAGCAGCCATTCCGAGGCGTGCGCGTCGACGGCGCTGGCGCCGGCGGCCACGCGCAGGATGAAGAGCCCCGAGAGCGTCATCACGTCGATGATCACCACCTGCTTGAGCCCGAGGCTGTAGGCCATCTGCGCCGCTCCGTAGCCGACCACCATCAGGCCGACCTGCCAGTTGACCGCGGCGAAGCCGATCGCGATCGCGACGACTGCGAGAGCCGGGGCGATCGCCATCGCGGCGCTCTGCGACAGCTCGCCGGCGGCCAGTGGGCGATAGCGCTTCTTCGGGTGCCTGCGGTCGAGCTCGACGTCGAGCATGTCGTTGACGTAGTAGCCGGCGCTGGAGATCGCGCAGAAGGCGATGAAGGTCAGCGTCGCCTCGAGCACCTCATGGGACTGGTTGAACTTGCCGGAGAACAGCAGCCCGGCGAAGACGAAGAGGTTCTTGATCCACTCCTGCGGGCGCGCGGTCTTCAGCGCCGCCCGGGCGGGCGTGCGCCGCGGGACGACGGGTTCTTCCGGCTGTCCGGCGGGGATGGTCGGGTGCTCCGAGGTGATCGTTTCCATCGTCGATGCGCTGGCGGGTGGGCGCCCGGAGGCGGGCGGGTCGCGAAAGGGTAACGCCGCCGGCCGGTCGCACTGCCCCTAAGGGTCGATCAGCACGCCGGGATTCAGCATCGCGGCCGGGTCGAGCTCATGCTTGGCGGCGCGGAGGGCCGCGGCGAAGGTCGCCGGGCGCTGGCGGTCATACCAGGGACGGTGGTCGCGGCCGACGGCGTGGTGGTGGGTGATCGTGCCGCCGCCTTCGATCACCGCCTCCGAAGCGGCGGCCTTGATCTCGTCCCACTGCGCGACCTCGCCGCCGCGCACGGCCGGGGCCATCACGGTGAAGTAGGGTGCCGGGCCGTCGGGGTAGACGTGGGTGAAGCGGCAGCTGACGCGCGGCGAGCCGGGGCCGTCGGCGGGCGCGTCGCAAACCTCGGCGACCTTGCGGCGCACCGCGTCGATCGTCGCCGCGTGGAACCCCTCGAAGCGGTCCCAGGTGACAGCCGTCTCGAAGGTCTCCGAGAGCACCCCGCAGGCGACGAACGTGTCGCGCAGGTACGGCGCCAGCAGGAACGCCGAGCGCCACGCCCCCACCGCACCCCCCTCCTCCCCGCCTACGGGCCTGGAACGTCCGCCATTTGGACGCCTGAGTCCCGTCGGCGGGGCGTTGGGGGTGCCGCCGTGGTCGCGGGCGATCGCAAGCGCCAGGTTCATCGGATCGTCGACCGGGTGGTGGGGGGACTCGAAGCCGAGGACGAGCAGGCTCCGCTCGCCGGAGCCGGCGCCGGTCATGCCCGCCTCCGTCGCGTCGAGCAGGCGGCAGTTGCTCGGGTGCAGGCCGGCTTGGGAGATCTCGCGCACGGCGCCCGCCGCGGCGAGGAAGTCGTCGAACTCGACCCCGCGGGAGGACTTGAACTCGGGCCGCGGGCGCACCCGCACCCAGGACTCGGCGATCACCCCGAGGATGCCCTCGGAGCCGAGCAGCGCCCGGTCCGGCGAGGGCCCGGCGCCGGAGCCCGGCAGCCGCCGGCTCTCCCACAGCCCGCGAGGGGTGACCGCCCGCACCGACTCGACCAGGTCGTCGATGTGCGTGTAGAGCGTCGCGAAGTGGCCGCCCGCCCTCGTGGCGATCCAGCCACCGAGGGTCGAGTACTCGAACGACTGCGGGAAGTGGCGCAGGGTCAGCCCGTGCTCGCGCAACTGCTCCTCCAGCCCGGGGCCGGTCGCCCCCGCCTGGATCCGCGCCGCCAAGGACTCCGCGTCGACCTCCAGCACCCGGTCCAGCCGTCGCAGGTCGAGCGTCACGAACGGCCGCTCCCCCAGCCGCCCCTCGACCCCGCCGACGACGCTCGTCCCGCCGCCGAACGGAATCGCGGCCGCCCCCTCCGCCTCGCACCAGGACAGCACCGCCTCGATCTCCGACTCGTCCCGCGGCAGCGCCACCAGGTCCGGCGGATTCGCGAACTCCCCCCGGAACCCCCGCACGAC
>DASSBJ010000128.1:0-21991 GCA_035698885.1 Solirubrobacterales bacterium | reverse complement strand
CAAGCTGGGATGGGACCGACTGCACAAGAGCCTGGGCCTGACGAAGCCCTTCTACGACCGCTTCACCCCGGCAATCTCGAGCTCGGACTTCAGCCTGAGGGATGGCAAGCTCGACGCGGCCCTTGACTTCGTCGCTGTCTGTCACGTCTAGCGCGATGGCCTCTTCCGCGGGTGGCACGGGGGTGGGGGGGGATCGGACGGGTGAGTCCGCTATCCCCCCCCACCCCCGTGACAGGACCCGCGGTTGCGACACGGCGGGCGATCTTGCGATCGTCCTGCACAGCCACATGCCCTACGTCGAGGGCTTTGGGACCTACCCGTTCGGCGAGGAGTGGTTGTTCGATGCGGTGATTCGTTCCTACCTGCCGGTGCTCGAGGTGGCGGAGAGCCTGACGATGACGGTCACGCCGGTGTTGGCGGACCAGCTGGAGGATCCGGGAGCTTCCGAGCGGTTGCGGCGCTTCCTGGTCGAGTGGCGGATCGGGGCCGCGGAAGCGGACATGGAGCAGGTGCCGGCCGAGTGCCGAGCCGCCTGCGAGGGCGAGCTGGCGCGCTACCGCCACGCGCTGGAGCTGCTGGACGGAGCCGGGGGGGACCCGTTGCGGCCGTTTCAGGACGCCGCTGCCGAGGGGCGGGTCGCGCTGGCCACGTCCGCCGCCACTCACGCCGTGCTGCCGCTGCTGGCGACGCGCGCCGGCGTGCGGCTGCAGGTGGATGCCGGGATACGGTCGCACCGCCGGCGCTTCGGCTGGGACGGCGGATTCTGGCTGCCGGAGTGCGGCTATGCCCCGGGCTTGGAGGCGCGCCTCGCCGAGCGCGGCGTGCGCTGGTTCTGCGTCGATCAGAGCGCTCATCGAGCCGACCCCTTCGACGCCCTCGCTCCCGTCGCCACCACAGCCGGCCCCGTCGCCCTGCCGATCGACTGGGAGGCGATCCAGTGGCTGTGGTCGCTCGACGGCTACCCGTCGGACCCCGCGCATGCTCAGTTCGCCGGCAAATCGCTGCGCGGCATCCGCATCTGGAAGGTCGGCGGCGGCGCCTACGACCCGGCCGCCGCCGAGGCGGCGGCGCGGCGCCAGGCGGGCGAGTTCCTCGCGGCGGTCGCGGCCCGGCTGCGCGAGCACGCCGAGCGCCGCGGGCGCCGCGGCCTGCTCGTCTTCGCGATCGACACCGAGCTGCTCGGCCACTGGTGGTCGGAGGGGGCGACGTGGTTGCGCGAGGTGCTCGCCGGCGCGGCCGCCGCCGGCGTCCGCCTGCTCAGCGCGCCGCAGGCGCTCGCCGAGCACGAGCCGGTCGAGCGCCCGCTCGCCGCCTCGACCTGGGGCGAGGGCAAGGACCTCGGCACCTGGGACTCGCCGCCGGTCGCCGACCTCGCCTGGGGCGCCCGGCGGCTCGAGCTGCGCCTGCTGCGCGCCCTCGCCCGGGGCCTGCGCGGCCCGGCCGCGATGCGCGCCGCGCGCGAGCTGCTCGCCGTGCAGTCGAGCGACTGGGCCTTCCTCGACAAGCGCAGCCAGGCCGGCGACTATCCCTTTCGCCGCGCCACCGACCACGCCGAGGCGATGCTGGAGGCCATAGACTCCCCCGCCAGCAGCGACCCGAGCATGCGTGCCCTAGCCCCGGACATCAGTCTCGCCCCCCTGCTGGAGCCCTGACCGCCAGACCCGACTCGCGATGACCCGAGTGCTGATCCTCTCCTGGGAGTACCCGCCGCTGATCGAGGGCGGCCTGGCCCGCCACGTGCGCAAGCTCTCGGAGGCGCTGGTCGAGCGCGAGGTCGAGGTCCACGTGCTGACCCGCGGCGGCGAGGAGTCGCCGGCCGAGGAGCGCCGCGCCGGCGTCCACATCCACCGCATTCGCGAGCCGCGGCGGCCGACCGAGCTGGGCGAGTTCGTCGCCTGGGTCGAACGGATGAACTCCGACATGCTCGCCGCCGGGGTCGAACTCGGCGACCGCCTCGGCTTCGACCTCGTGCACGGCCACGACTGGCTGGTCGCCAACGCCTGCGACCACCTCGCCAAGCGCTTCGGCGCCCCGCTGGTGACGACGATCCACGCGACCGAGCACGGCCGCCATCAGGGCTGGGTCGACAAGCACCCGCAGAGCTACATCCACGGGGTCGAGCGCTGGATAAGCAACCGCTCGGAGAGGACGATCGCCTGCTCGCACTACATGCGCGAGCAGATCGTCGACATCTTCGGCGTCGAGGAGGAGCGGGTGACGGTGATCCCCAACGGGATCGACCCCGACGACCTGCCCGCCCAGGACGCGGCCGAGCTGGTGCGGCTGCGCTCCGAGTTCGCCGCGCCGGAGGAGAAGCTGGTGCTGCTGATCGGCCGGCTGGTCTACGAGAAGGGCTTTCAGCTGGCGCTCGAGGCGATGCCGCGGGTGATCGAAGAGGCGCCGGGGACGCGCTTCCTCGTCGCCGGCTCGGGCACCCACGAGGAGGAGCTGCACCGGCAGGCGCGCGAGCTCGGCCTGATGGACCACGGCACATTTCTCGGCTGGATCGGCGACGACGTGCTGCACTCGCTCTACCGGATCGCCGACCTGACCGTGGTCCCCTCGATCTACGAGCCGTTCGGCCTCGTCGCGCTCGAGGCGATGGCCTCCGAATGCCCCTGCATCGTCGCCGACACCGGCGGCCTGCGCGAGGTCGTCCCGCACGAGGAGGTCGGGCTGCGCTTCCGCTCCCACGACCCCGAAGCGCTGGCCGAGGTGGCGATCCGCGTGCTGCGCGACGACGAGCTCGGGCAGCGCCTCGTCGCCGAAGCCTACGAGCATCTGAGCCGCTTCGAGTGGGGCGACGTCGCCGAGCGCACGGCAGCGGTCTACGCCGAGCTCGCCGGCGATCCAAGCCCTGCGTAGAGCCACCGCGCGCCTCGCAGCGCGCACCCCTCCCCTTAGTTCGAGTCGGGGTCCCCTGGGGAGAAGAAGCTGCCGCGGCTGGTCGTGCCGGGGTTCCAGTCGATCCCGGCGATCAGCTCGCTCGGCGGCACCGCGAGCGCGCCCGCGAGCTTGATCACGGTGTCGATCCGCGGCAGCCGCTCGCCGCGCTCGAGCAAGCCGATCTCCGTCCGGTGCAGCGATGCCCCGACGGCCAGCTCTTCCTGCGAGAGGCCGGAGCTCTTGCGGCAGCGCTGCAGGTTCTTGCCAAAGGCGGTGGCGATGTCCACCATCAACATTCTTTTGTCGGCCCGAGCGGTTTTCAACAGATGTACCTCTCCCTATTCCGTGTTTACCGAGCGGCCACCGGCAGGGTGGGGTAAGCCATAGCTCGCCAGGTAGTACCGCTGTCGTACAGACAGCGGATTACCATCGTACCTAAAGCTCAGGCGGGAGGCGAGAGCGTCGTCCAGGCGTCGGGGTCGGGCTCGACGGGATGCGACCAGCGCAGGCGCCGCGGCGCCTCGCGCATGCGGACGACGCGGGCCGGGACGCCGGCGACGACGGCGTTGGCGGGGACGTCCCTGGTGACGACGGCGTTGGCGCCGACGATCGCGTTGTCTCCGACCCGGACGCCGCGCAGGATGCAGGCGCCGTAGCCGACCCAGACGTTGGAGCCGACCTCGACCGGGCGGGTGTAGATCCCCTGCAGGCGGATCGGCCGCTCGACCTCGACGACCCCGTGGTCGAAGTCGATGAACATCGCCCGGTCGGCGATCACGCACTGCTCGCCGATCCGCACGCGCTCGTAGGCGGAGATCGTGCACTCCTGGCCGAGCACGGTCTTGGCGCCGATCTCGACCACGCCCTCGTGGCAGCGGATCTTGGTCCCGTGGCCGAGCCAGACGAAGCCGCCGAACTCGACCCGGCCGCGGCGGGCGATCTGCAGTTCGAGCCCGCTGCCGAGGAACAGCGGCCCGCCGGTCCGCCAGCGCCAGCCCGCCGGGGTGAGCAGGCGGCGGCGCAGGTAGCGCGCCAGCAGCAGCGCGTATTTGGGCGTCAGCATCCCGTTGCGGGCGCAGAAGCGGAGAAAGCGGATCACGGCGGCGCGAACTTTAGTGCCGTATCGGGCAACGTTCGCCCTCTCTGGCTTGCCCTCGCCGCGCCTGGCGGCGTCCTCGACCGCTCGACGTGGCGCTGCCACGCCTTCGGGTCTGCGTCCTTGCCAGACACGACGATGGCTGCGCCAGAACCGGGCAAACGTCACCCGACACGGCACTAGACTCCCCGGACCGATGCCCGACTCCGCCCCCGGCCAAGCCAAGGACGCCGAGACCGGCTCGCTCGCCGAGCGCCTCGTGGCCGGCGACAAGCGCGCCCTGGCGCGGGCGATCACGCTGATCGAGTCCGACGACCCGGCGGGCTGGGAGCTCGTGCGCGAGGTCTACCCGCGGACCGGCAGGGCGCGGATCGTCGGCTTCACCGGGCCGCCCGGCGTCGGCAAGAGCACGCTGATCGGCGCGCTGACCGCCGAGCTGCGCAAGGCCGAGCGCCAAATCGCGGTGCTCTCGATCGACCCCTCGAGCCCGTTCACCCGCGGCGCCCTGCTCGGCGACCGCATCCGCCTCTCCGACCACTTCCTCGACCCCGGCGTCTTCATCCGCTCGATGGCCTCGCGCGGCGCGCTGGGCGGGCTCTCGGAGGCGGCGCTGCAGGTGGCGCTGGCGATGGACGCCGCGGGCAAGGACGACGTGCTGATCGAGACCGTCGGCGTCGGCCAGGCGGAGATCGACATCGTCGACCACGCCGACACGATCGTGCTGGCGCTGATGCCCGGCTCCGGCGACTCGATCCAGGCGCTGAAGGCCGGCGTGATGGAGATCCCCGACGTGATCGTCGTCAACAAGGCCGACCACCCGATGACCGAAACGATGGTGCGCGAGGTGCGCGGCGTGCTGGCGCTCTCGCACGAGCCCGGCAAGTGGCAGGTGCCGATCCTGCGCACCGAGGCGGCGCGGGGCGAGGGCGTCGCCGAGCTGGCCGAGAAGATCGACGAGCACCGCGCCCACATCGAGGCCGAGGGGACGCTGGAGCAGCGCCGCGCCCGCAACCTGCGCAGCGAGGTGCTGGGGATCGCGACGTGGCGGATGCGGCGGCGGCTCGAGACGACCGCCGAGGCCGACCCGGAGACCGCGGCGCTGCTGGAGCGGGTCGTGCGGCGCGAGCTCGACCCGGCGAGCGCGGCGAGCGAGCTGCTGGAGCGCCAGACCCGTGAGTGACGCCGCGGCCGCGGCGCCGCCGAGCCTCGAGCAGGCGCGCGGCTGGATCGGCCTCGAGCTGGACGACGTCGAGGGCCGGGCGGCGGGCCGGATCGAGGGCGTCTACGCCGACGCGGAGAGCGGCGCGCCGGTCTGGCTGCTGGTCGCCGTCGGCCGGCGGCGGCGCGGTTTCCTCGGGTTCGGCCGCCGCAGTGCGAAGACGGTCGCCGTGCCATTCCGCGAGTGCGCGGCGATGCCGGCCCGCGCCTGGACCGCGCAGTCGCTGGAGGCGCTGCGCGGCGCCCCCGCCGTGGACGCGAGCAGGCCGCTGCTGGGCGAGCACGAGGCCGCGATCTGCGCCCATTACGGGATCGGCGACGGCGCCGGCCGGTTGGCCGAGCTGGCTTCACGCGCCGCGGCCGCGATCACCGCCCAGCCGGCGTAATCCGCTGGTCACATTTGCGCCCTAGCCTGCGGTGTACATGGCGCTGCTGATCCTGTTCGGGTTCGTGGCGGGCGCGGCGACCGCGCTCTCTCCCTGCGTGCTGCCGGTGCTGCCGATCGCGCTCTCAGCGGGCGCGACCGGCGGCCGGCGGCGGCCGCTCGGCATCGTCGCCGGGCTGGCCGTCTCCTTCACCTTCGCCACCGTCGCGCTGGTCTACCTGATCTCGGCGCTCGGCCTGCCCGACGACCTGCTGCGCAAGCTGGCGATCTTCGTCCTGCTCGCCTTCGGCGTCTCGCTGATGATCCCGCCGCTGGCGGCGCGGCTCGAGGCCTGGCTGAGTCGCTTCGCCGGGATCGCGGGCGGCCCGCGCGGCGGCGGCGGCGACGGCTTCTGGTCCGGCGTCGCGGTCGGCGGCAGCCTCGGCTTCGTCTACGCGCCCTGCGCCGGCCCGATCCTCGCCGGGGTGATCACCGTCTCGGCCTCGCAGTCGTTCAGCACCGGGCGGCTCGCGGTGGCGCTCAGCTACGGGCTCGGCTCGGCCGTCGTCCTCTACTTCCTGATGCTGGGTGGGCGCCGCGCGATCGCGCCGCTGGCCCGCCGCGGCAGCGGCTTTCAGGTGGCGATGGGGGCGGTGATGGTCGTCGTCGCCCTGGCGATGCTCGGCGACTTCGACGTCAAGTTCCAGAACAAGATCGCCAGCGACCTGCCGAGCTTCCTGGTCAATCCCTCGAAGTCGCTGGAGGACACCGGCAGCGCGCGCAAGGCGCTGGCGGACGTGCGCGGCGGTTCGGGAGGGGCGCTGGGCGAGGCGACCGCCGACGCGGCGGTGAACGGCAGCTCGGCGGGCGGCGGCGGTGGCGAGGAGGCGACGGGCAGGTCCTCGGGCCTGCCGGTGATCGGCGCGGCGCCCGAATTCATCGACACCCAGCAGTGGTTCAACACGCCCGGCGACCGGCCGCTGACGCTGAAGTCGCTGCGCGGGCGCGTCGTCCTGGTCGACTTCTGGACCTACAGCTGCATCAACTGCCTGCGCACGCTGCCCTACCTGACCGCCTGGGACAAGCGCTACCGCAGGGACGGGCTGACGATCGTCGGCATCCACTCGCCCGAGTTCCCGTTCGAGAAAGACGCCGGCAACGTCGGCGACGCGATCCAGCGCAACGGGATCGAATACCCGGTGGCGCAGGACAACGACCTGGCCAACTTCACCCGCTACGGCACCGAATACTGGCCCGCCGAGTACTTCATCGACGCCAAGGGCCGGGTCCGCTACGTGCACTTCGGCGAGGGCGAATACGGCGAGAAAGAGCAGCTGATCCGCGAGCTGCTGGCCGAAGCCGGGCACAGGGTCGGGGCGGGGGGGTCCGGGGCGCGGGGGATCGAAGCCTCGGCCGGGGTGACGACGCCGGAGAGCTACCTCGGCTCGCTGCGCGCCGACCGCTTCGTCAATGGCCCGATCTCGGCCGGGACCCAGGACTTCGGCAAGCCTGCGACCCCGTCCACCGACCAGCTCGCCTACAGCGGCCGCTGGAAGGTCGAGCCCGAGTCGGCGACGGCGGCAGGCGGCGCGCTGGAGCTGAGCTTCGGCGCGCGCCGCGTCTACCTGGTGCTCGGCTCGCCCGGCCAGAGCCGCCGCGTGCGCGTGCTGCTCGACGGCAGGCCGATCCCCGACCGCCTCGCCGGGTCGGACGTGCACCACGGCGTCGTCACCGTCAGCGGCCAGCGGCTCTACGACCTGGTCGACCTGCCGCAGGTCGAAGAGCGCACGCTGCGCCTCGTCCCCGAAGCCGGAGTCATGGGCTATGCCTTCACCTTCGGCTAGACGTGCCGGTGGAGAGGGGTCCATATGGACCTCGCAGCACCGGCACGTCCATGAGGTCGGGACAATGGGCGGCGTGAGCGATTCGCCGCGTGGCACCGTGCTGATCGTCGACGACGAGCCGACGATCGTCGAGGTCGTCAGCCGCTACATCGAGCGCGCCGGCTTCGCGGTGCGCAGCGCCGGCGACGGGCCCGAGGCGGTGCGCCTGGCGAAGCTCCACGACCCCGACCTGGTCGTGCTCGACGTGATGCTGCCGGGCTTCGACGGGATCGAGGTGATGCGGCGGCTGCACGAAGACGGGGAGGAGCGCACGGCGACGATCCTGCTGACCGCGCGCGGCGAGGAGTCCGACCGCCTGGTCGGACTGCGGCACGGCGCCGACGACTACGTGGTCAAGCCGTTCTCGCCGGCCGAGCTGGTGGCGCGGATCGAGGCCGTCCTGCGGCGCACGTCACCGCCGGCGGGCGAGGCGGCGCGGGAGGAGCCGATCGAGCACGGGCCGCTGCGGATCGACCCCGCCTCGCGCACGGCGACGCTCGACGGAGAGGAGCTCTCGCTGACCCAGCGCGAGTTCGACCTGCTCGCCTTCCTCGCCGCCCACCCGGGCCGCGTCTTCACCCGCGACCAGCTGATGGAGACCGTCTGGGACTACCCCTTCTTCACCGACACCAGCACCGTCACCGTCCACGTCCGGCGCCTGCGCGCGAAGCTCGGCGACGACCCGTCCGAGCCGCGCTTCGTCGAGACCGTGTGGGGCGTCGGCTACAGGCTGCGGTCGGTCGCATGAAGCGCTCGCTGACGATCGCGATCGCCGCGGCGCTGGCCGGCGCCGCGGCGGTCACCGTGCCGCACAAAATGGGCTGGCCGCAGATCGCCCTGGTCGCGCTGGCGATCGGCGGCGGCGCGCTGGCCGCCTGGCTGGCGACCAGCCTGTCGATCGAGGACCGCTCGCGGCGCGAGGTCGAGGCGGCGCGCCGCCACCTCGTCGCCTCGGTCTCGCACGACCTGCGCACGCCGCTCGCCTCGCTGCGCCTGCTGGTCGAGTCGATCGACGACGGCGTGGTGACGGGGGAGACGCGCGACCGCTACCTGGGCGAGATCCGCACCCACGTCGGCGCGCTCAGCGCGCTGATCGACGACCTGTTCGAGCTCTCGCGGATCGAGGCGGGGGAGATCGGTTGGACGATGAGCCAGGTCGAGCTGCGCGAGCTGGTCGGCGACACGGTGGCGGCGATGAGCGCCCCGGCGGCGGCGCGCGGCGTCACGCTCGCGGCCGACCTGCCGGCCGACGAGCTGCTCGCCCGCGCCAACGCGGAGAAGCTGCAGCGCGTGCTCTTCAACCTGATCCAGAACGCGATCCGCCACACCCCGGCCGATGGCAGCGTCACCGTGCGGGCGCGCACCGCGGCGGGCGGGGTGGAGGTCGAGGTCGCCGACGACGGCGACGGCATCTCGCTCGGCGACGGCGAGCACGCCTTCGACGCCTTCTACCGTGGCGCCGACGCCGAGCGCGACGACGGCGCCGGCCTCGGCCTGGCGATCTCCCGCGCGATAGTCGAGGCCCACGGCGGCCGCATCTGGCTCGAGCCGGCGGCGCCGGGCACCCGCGTGCGGTTCACGCTGCAAGGGTCGTAGCGGGCAAGAGAGCCGGGCGCCCCTCCCTCGTCGGCCGAACAGGTACTTCCGTCAGCAGCCGAGCTGGCGGGCGATCACCATCTGCTGGACCTCGTCGGTGCCCTCGCCGATCGTGAGGATCTTCGCGTCGCGGTAGAAGCGGCAGACGGGGTACTCCTCGATGTAGCCGTAGCCGCCGTGGATCTGCACGGCCTCCTCGGTGGCGCGCACGGCGAGGCGGCCAGTGATCAGCTTGGCCTGGGCGGCGGTGAGGGTGAACGACTGGCCCGCGTCCTTCTCCAGCGCGGCGCGCCAGGTGAGCAGGCGCGCGGCCTCGATCTGCGCCGAGAGGTCGGCGATCTTCGCCTGGATCGACTGGAACTTGGAGATCGCCTGGCCGAACGCCTGGCGCTCCTTGGCGTAGGCGATCGCCTCGTCGAGGGCGCCCTGGGCGAGGCCGACGCCCATCGCGGCGACGCCGATCCGGCCGCCGTCGAGGATGTGGAGGAAGTTCTTGAAGCCCTCGCCGCGACGGCCGAGCAGGTTGGCTTCGGGCACGCGGCAGCCCTCGAAGCTGAGCGGGCGCGTGTCGGATGCGTTCCAGCCCATCTTGCGGTAGGGCTCACCGGCCTCGTAGCCGGGCGTGCCGGTGGGGACGATCAGGTTGGAGATCTCCTTGCGCCCGTCGCGCTCGCCGGTCACCGCGGTGATCGAGACGCAACCGGATATATCCGTGCCCGAGTTGGTGATGAACTGCTTGGCGCCGTCGATCGTCCACTCGCCGTCGGCCAGCTTCGCCGTCGTCCGCACGTTGCCCGCATCGGACCCGGCCTCGGGCTCCGTCAGGCCGAACGAGGCGAGCTTCCGCCCGCTGCACAGCACCGGCAGCCACTCGTCCTTCTGCTCGTCGCTCCCCCAGAGGTAGATCGGCATCGTCCCCAGCGAGGTATGCGCGGCCATCGTGATGCAGACCGACGAGTCGATCCGCGCCAGCTCTTCCACCGCGAGCACGTAGGACAACGTGTCCGCGCCGCCGCCGCCGTACTCCTGCGGAAACGGGATCCCCATCAGCCCCAGCTTCCCCAGCTTCCCCACGATCTCGTAGGGGAACGACTTGGTCCGGTCAAGCTCCTCCGCCACCGGCGCAACCTCGCCGCGAGCAAAATCCCGCACCGTGCTCTGGATCAGCTTCTGCTCATCCGAAAGGTCGAAGTCCATGCAGCCACCCTATTCGCCTGACGCAGGAGAGCCGGGCGCCCCTCCAGCGGAACTTGTGAGCCAACCCGCCCGACCGTCCCTCGCCGCGTAACCGGCGGCGGGTTCCGTCGGAGGGGCGCCCGGCTCTCCTGCCCGCTACGACCTAAAGCTGCAAGGACTTCACCTGCAGCAGCTCCTCGATCGCGTACCGGCCGTTCTCGCGCCCGTGGCCAGACTGCTTGTAGCCGCCGAACGGGGCTAGCGGGTTGAAGGCGCCGCCGTTGATCTCGATCTGGCCGGTGCGGATGCGCTTGGCGACGGCGATCGCGCGGTCGGTGTCGGCCGACCAGACGCCGCCGGCGAGGCCGTAGACGCTGTCGTTGGCGATCCGCACCGCGTCGTCCTCGTCCTCGTAGGGCTGGATGACCAGAACCGGGCCGAAGATCTCCTCCTGGGCGATCGTCATCTCCGGCGTCACCTCGGAGAAGACGGTGGGGCGGACGAAGTAGCCCGTGTCGAGCCCCTCGGGCGGCGCGGCGCCGCCGGTCAGCAGCTTCGCCCCTTCCGCCTCGCCCTTCTCGATGTAGCCGCGGACGCGCTCGCGCTGCAGGTCGGAGACCAGCGGCCCGAGCCGGGTCGAGTCCTCGAAGGGGTCGCCGGGGGTGAAGCTCTCGGCCGTCTTCGCGGCGATCTCCTCCGCCTCGGCGAGTTTCGCGCGCGGCACCAGCATGCGGGTCAGCGCGCTGCAGGTCTGGCCCGAGTTGAGGAAGCACTTGGCGACCCCGTCGGGGACCGCCCTGGCGAGGTCTGCGTCGTCGAGGATCACGTTCGGCGACTTGCCGCCGAGCTCCATCGCCACCGGCTTGACCGTCGCCGACGCGAGCTCGGAGACGCGCCGCCCGGCGCGGGTCGAGCCGGTGAAGGAGACCATGTCGACGCCCGGGTGGCCGGCGACCGCCTCGCCGACGACCGGACCGGTGCCGGTGAGCAGGTTGAAGACGCCGGCGGGCAGGCCGACGGCCTCGATCACCTCGGCGAGGATGAAGGCGTTGAGCGGCGTCACCTCGCTCGGCTTGAGCACCACCGTGCAGCCGGCGGCCAGGGCGGGGGCGACCTTGGCGGCGATCTGGTTGAGCGGGTAGTTCCAGGGGGTGATCGCGCCGAGCACCCCGACCGGCTCGCGAAGCACCCGCGAGCTGCCGATCTCCTCTTCCCAGGCGATCTCCTCCATCAGGCCCGGCATCGCCGCGAACTGGCCGGTCGGCAGGCCGGCCTGGATGATCTTGCTCAGCTTGATCGGCATGCCGAGCTCCTGCGAGATCGTCGCCGCGATCTCGTCCGAGCGCTCGTTCAGCCCGGCGGCGATCGCCGAGAGGTAGCCGGCGCGCTGCTCGCGCGAGCTCTGCGACCAGGCGTCGAAGGCGTCGCGGGCGGCGCGCACGGCCAGGTCGGCGTCCTCGGCGGTGCAGGCCGGGATCGTCGCCATGACCTCCTCGGTGGTCGAGTTGACCACCTCGATCGTCTCGGTCCCCTGCGGCTCGACCCACTCGCCGCCGATGAAGACCCTGTCCCTCGCCTGAAGCTCCGCTGAAGTCGCCACCGATCCTCCTCTTTCGCTCAATCGCCCGTGAACATCTTCGCAAGCTCGACCAGGAGGCGGACGCCGTAGCCGCTGGCGTCGTCGCCGGTGTAGGGGCGGCCGACGTCCCAGGCGGTGCCGGCGATGTCGACGTGGGCCCAGGGGGTCTCGCCAACGAACTCCTCGAGGAAGGAGCCGGCGTAGATCGTGCCCGCCTTGCGCTTCGCGGCGGCGTTGGTCAGGTCGCCGACCGTGCCCTTGATCAGGTCCTTGTACTCCTGGTGGAGGGGCAGGCGCCAGACCAGCTCGCCGGTCGTCTCGCCGGCCGCCGCCAGCTCGCCTGCGAGCTCGTCGTCGTTGGAGATCACCGCCGCATAGGTCGAGCCGAGGGCGATCAGCACGGCGCCGGTCAGCGTCGCCAGGTCGACGATCCGCTCCGCCCCCAGCTCGACCGCGTAGGCGAGCGCGTCGGCGAGGATCAGCCGCCCCTCGGCGTCGGTGTTGTTGACCTCGACCGTCTTGCCGCTGTACATCGTGATCACGTCGCCCGGCTTGATCGCCGTGCCCGAGGGCATGTTCTCGGTCGCGGGGACGACCGCGATCAAGTTCACGGGAAGCGCCAGCTCGGCGATCGCGCCGACCGCCTCCAGCACCGCCGCCGCCCCCGACATGTCCATCTTCATCTCGTGCATCGAGGCCGAGGGCTTCAGCGAGATGCCGCCGGTGTCGAAGGTGACGCCCTTGCCGACCAGGCCGAGCGTCGGGCTCGAGCCGCCGCCCTCGTAGCGCAGCACGATCAGCTTCGGCTCCTCGGCGCTGCCCTGGCTGACGGCGACGATGCCGCCCATCGCCTTGGCGGCGATCTCCTCGCGGCCGATCGCCTCGGCGCTGAGCTTCGGGTGCTGCGCGGCGAGCTCCCCTGCGCGGCGGGCCAGATAGGAGGGCGTGGCGATGTTCGACGGCAGGCTCTGCAGGTCGCGGGCGCGGTTCTGCGCCGCGGCGCAGACGCGCGCCGCCTCGGCGGCCTCCGAAAGGCTCTCCGGCCCGACCAGGGTCAGCGACTCGATCCGCGGCGCCGGCGGGTCGTGCGGATCGCCGCTCTTCAGCCGGTCGAAGCGGTAGTCGGCGAGGATCGTGCCGGTGACGATCGCATCGGCGGCCGCCTCCTCATCGTCGGTCTCGGGCAGCAGCCAGGCGAGCGAGGCCGCCGCGAGCTCGCCCGCCTCGGCGGCGGCGACGGCGGCCGCGAGGCGGAAACGCTCGGCGTCGGCCTCCTCACGCTTGCCGAGGCCGACGACGAGCACCCGCGCCGGCCGCTTCGGGTGCAGCAGAGCGAGCTTCTGGAAATCTCCCTTGGCGTCGCCCGCGCCGGCGGCGCCGGCGAGCTCGGCCGGCAGCTCCTCGCCCTCGTAGAGGCCGACGACGGCCAGGTCGGCCTCGACCTCCCCCGGCGGCTGCTCTCGCACCTCGACTCGCATCGGAGCCGAGTCTATGCAGTCCCGTCGCGCGGTTCCTCAGGCACGGATCGCGTGCTCAAGGAACCGCAACGTGCCGTCGCGTGTCGCTATCGTTCGTCCTGAGGGCCACATACGGCCCTGTCCCGAGCCGAGATCCGGCACAAACAAAGACAGAAAGGCCGTCAAGATGCCCAGCACCGTCATCCTCGGAACCGCACGCACGCCCTTCGGCAAGATGGGCGGAACCCTCTCCTCGCTCGACGCAACCGACCTCGGCGGGCAGGCGATAAGCGCCGCACTGGAGCGCTCGCAGGTCGACCCGGAGCAGGTCGAGCAGGTCGTCTTCGGCCAGGTGCTGCAGGCCGGCCAGGGCCAGATCCCCTCGCGCCAGGCCCAGATCAAGGGCGGCGTCCCCAAGGAGGTCCCCTCGGAGACGATCAACAAGGTCTGCGCCTCGGGCATGCGCTCGCTCGGCCTCGCCGACCAGGCGATCCGCGCCGGCGACACCGAGGTCGCCGTGACCGGCGGCATGGAGTCGATGAGCGGCGCGCCGCACCTGCTGCCGGGCGCTCGCTTCGGCTACCGCATGGGCCACGTCGAGACGATCGACGCGATGGTCCACGACGGGCTCACGAACCCGTTCACCGAAAAGCAGATGATCAACGAGGCGAGCGAGGTCTCCAACGAGCTGGAGATCACCCGCGCCGACATGGACAAATTCGCCGAGCGCTCGCACCGGCTCGCCGCCGAGGCGACCGACGCCGGCCGGCTCGCCGACGAGATCGTCGGCGTCACGGTCAAGTCGCGCAAGGGCGAGAACACGATCGAGGCCGATGAGGCGATCCGCCCGGAGACCACGGTCGAGACGCTGGCCGGGCTGAAGGCGATCGGCGGACCCGACGCGACCCACACCGCCGGCAACGCCCCCGGCGTCAACGACGGCGCCGGCGCGATCGTCGTCGCCTCCGAGGAGTGGGCCGACCGGGAGGGCAAGACGGTGCTCGGCCGCGTGCTCGCCTACGGCACCGTCGCCGACGACTTCCCCTACCTGGCGAAGACGCCCGCCAACGCGGCCAAGCAGGCGCTGGAGAAGATCGGCAAGAGCCCGCAGGACGTCGACCTCTGGGAGATCAACGAGGCCTTCGCCTCGGTCGCCCTCAACTCGATGCGGATGCTCGGCGTCGAGGAAGCCGACGTCAACGTCAACGGCGGCGCGATCGCCCTCGGCCACCCGATCGGCGCCTCGGGCGCGAGGATCGTCGGCGCCCTGGTCCACGAGCTCGGGCGACGAGGGGGCGGTCTCGGAGTCGCCGCGATCTGCAGCGGCGGCGGCCAGGGCGACGCCATAGTCATCGAGGTCTGAGCCTTTGCAGCGCGCCGCTGCTTTCTTCGACCTGGACAAGACCCTGATGGCGGGGTCATCGGGGATGCAGTTCGCCCGCGTCGCCGCCCGGCGCGGGCTGGTCAGCCGCCGCCAGCTGGCGAGCTGGGGGATCGAGCACCTGCGCTACCGCCTGCGCGGGGTCAGCGACGAGCGCACGACCGAGGTGCTGCGCGGCGTCCGCGAGCTGCTCGCCGGGGTGCCGGCGCGCGGGCTCGAACGGATGAACCCGGAGGTGATGGCGGCGATCCTGCCGCGCGTCTACCCGCAGATGCTCGACGAGGTGCACGACCACCAGGACGCCGGCCGTCCGGCCTTCATCGTCAGCGCCGCCGGCAGCGGCGTGGTCGAGCCGCTCGCGGGCGTGCTCGGCTTCGACGGCGGGGTGGGCACGCGCTACGAGGTCGGGGAGGACGGCGCGCTGACCGGCCGCTTCGACGGCCCCTTCGTCTACGGCCCGGGCAAGGTCGAGGCGATGGAGGAATTCGCCGCCGCGCACGACATCGACCTCGCCAAGTCCTACGCCTATTCGGACTCGCTCTCCGACCTGCCGATGCTGCGGGCGGTCGGCAACCCGGTCGTCGTCAACCCCGACCCCGAGCTGGCGGCGATCGCCCGCGAGGAAGGCTGGCAGTCGCTGCGCTTCGAGCGCCTCGGCCGCCGCCTCGCCGCGCTCGCCGCGACGCTCCTCGCGGCGGTCGTCGGGCTCGGCGCGAGCCGCGTCGCGGCGAGGCGCCGAGCGCCCCGCCGCTTCGCGATCCGCCGTTAGGTCAGTGCTGCGGGCTCGTCTCGCCGCGGTGCGGCAGGTGCGGCTTGTGCGAGCGCAGGAAGCCGAGGATGGTGTCGGGGTTGCGCACCGCGCCGCCCGCCACCAGGACGAGGAAGCCGATGCCGCTGAGCAGCAGGGCGATCCCGATCACGATCCCGAACAGCGACAGCTGGTCGGCCATGTAGCTGGCGTTGAGCGCCGTCGTCAGGGCCGTCTCGGTGACCCACGTGTCACGCGTGCCGTTTGGCGCCGGTTCGCCGGTTTCCGGGTCGATGACGGCGAACTTTTCGTTGCTCGTGCCGCCGCCCGGCTCCAGTTCCGCCTTCGGCGTCCCCGCCTTGGCTTCGAACTGCCCCATTTCCGAGTAGGTGAAGCCGCCGCTCGCCTCGAGCGCGTGGATGCGCATGTAGGAGGCGAAGCAGCGCGCCTTTTCGCCACTGTCGATCGGCTGTTCGGCGACATCGCAGGTCGGCAGCCCGACGCTCGCGGGCAGACCCGCTTCCTTCGCCTCGCCGGCGATCGCTTCCGGGGTCATGTCGGGCGTGCCGACGATGTTCTGCCGGTTGAGTTCGGTCGAGACGGTGTTGCTCCCGCTCGCCCCCATCACGATGGAGACCACGCCGAAGGCGATCAGGACGATCCCCGCGACGATCCCTCCCAACTCCAGTCCTCTACGCATTTTCAAGGCACCTCCGATGTGGATTGATTGACGTTCGATCCTGCGTCAGCCACGCTCGCAGGCGGGCGCCGCCCCGACTTCCGTGCATAGGCACGGTTTCCCGACGGAAAACCCGCAGCGATCCCGCGGCAATCCCGCCCTAGACTGTCCGCCATGGCGACCGAGCCGACCGAGAGGCCGCTGGAAGAGCGCGAAACCGAGTTCAGGACGATGTCCGGCGCGCCGGTCGAGCCGCTCTACGGCCCGGAACGGGCCCCCACCGACCCCGACGAGTCGATCGGACGCCCGGGCGCCTACCCGTTCACCCGCGGGCCCTACGAGTCGATGTACCGGGGGCGGCTGTGGACGATGCGCCAGTTCGCCGGCTTCGGCACCGTCGAGGAGACCAACGAGCGCTTCCACTACCTGCTCGACCACGGCCAGACCGGCCTCTCGACCGCCTTCGACATGCCGACCCTGATGGGCTACGACTCCGACCACGCGCGCAGCCTCGGCGAGGTCGGGCGCGAGGGCGTCGCCGTCGACAGCCTCGACGACATGGAACAGCTCTTCGACGGGATCCCGCTCGGCGGCGTCACCACCTCGATGACGATCAACGCGCCGGCCGCGATCCTGCTCGCCTTCTACGTGCTGGTCGGCGAGCGGCAGGGCGTCCCCGCGACCCAGCTCGGCGGCACGATCCAAACCGACATCCTCAAGGAGTACATCGCGCAGAAGGAGTGGTGCTTCCCGATCGAGCCGGCGATGCGCCTGGTCACCGACATGATCGAGTGGTGCAGCGAGAACATGCCCCGCTGGCACCCGGTGTCGATCTCCGGCTACCACATCCGCGAGGCCGGCTCGACCGCCCAGCAGGAGCTCGCCTTCACGCTCAAGGACGGCTTCACCTACGTCGAGCGGGCGCTCGAGCGCGGCCTCGACGTCGACGACTTCGCGCCCCGCCTCTCCTTCTTCTTCAACGCCCACATCGACTTCTTCGAGGAGATTGCGAAGTACCGTGCGGCGCGCCGCATCTGGGCGCGCGAGCTGCGCGACACCTACGGCGCCAAGCGCGAGGAGTCGATGCGGCTGCGCTTCCACGCGCAGACCGCGGGCGTCAGCCTGACCGCGCAGCAGCCGCTCAACAACGTCGTCCGCACCTCGCTCGAGGCGCTGGCGGCGGTGCTCGGCGGCACCCAGTCGCTGCACACCAACTCCTTCGACGAGGCGCTGGCGCTGCCGACCGAGGAGGCGGTGCGGGTTGCGCTGCGCACGCAGCAGGTGATCGCCTTCGAATCGGGGGTCGCCAACACGCCCGACCCGCTCGGCGGCTCGTGGTTCGTCGAGCGGCTGACCGACGAGATGGAGGCCGCCGCCTACGACTACTTCGCCCGCATCGACGAGCTGGGGGGGATGGTCGAGGCGATCCGCCGCAACTTCCCCCAGCGCGAGATCGCCGACGCCTCCTTCGCCTATCAGCGCGAGGTCGACGAGCGGCGGCGGATCGTCGTCGGCGTCAACGACTTCGTCGCCTCCGACGAGGCCGAGACGCCGATCCTGCGGATCGACCCGGCGCTCGAACGCAAGCAGGCCGACCGCCTGGCGGCGACGCGGGCGCGCCGCGACGCCGCCGAGGTCGAGCGCACGCTCGCCGCGCTCAAGCGGGCCGCGGCCGGCGAGGCCAACCTGATGCCGCCGATCCTCGACGCCGCCCGCGCCCGCGCGACCGAGGGTGAGATGATCGGGGCGCTGCAAGAGGTGTTCGGCACGTATACGGAGAGCCCGGTCTTCTGAGCGCGGTCGCAGGCGGCCGTGCGCGATTCGACTAACCTTCCGCCGCGATATGGAGGCAGCAACCGCCCGCAAGATCCGCGTCGTCGTCGCCAAGCCCGGCCTGGACGGGCACGACCGCGGGGCCAAGATCATCGCCCGTGCGCTGCGCGACGCGGGGATGGAGGTGATCTACACCGGTTTGCACCAGACGCCGGAGCAGATCGCCGAGACCGTGATCCAGGAGGACGCCGACGCGGTCGGCCTCTCGATCCTCTCCGGCGCCCACATGACGCTGGTGCCGCGGGTGGTCGAGCTGCTGAAGGCGCAGGGGGTCGAGGACGTCCTGGTCACGGTCGGGGGGACGATCCCGGCCGAGGACATCCCGGAGCTGAAGCAGCTCGGGGTCGCCGCGGTGTTCACGCCCGGCGCGGGCACCGACGAGATCGTCGATTTCATCCGCGGCGGCGCCGAGCAGCGCCACTCGGAACAGCACACGTCCTGATGTATAGATAGACTGATTGACTCGTCAGTCAACCGGTCCGAGCAACAGCCAAGGAGGCTTGAAAGTTGAAGATCTGCGTCCTGGTCAAGGAGGTTCCGGACGCCGCCGTCCAGAAGCGCATCGACCCCGGAACGATGCGTCTGGACCGTAGCGGCGAGAAAAACCTCAACCCCTTCGACACCCACGCAATCGAGGCCGCCATGCAGATCAAGGAGGGCGGCTCCATCCCGGTCGAGGAGGTCGTCGCGGTGACGATGGGCCCCGACTCCGCCGTGCGCGCGCTGCACAAGGCGGTGGCGCTCGGCGCCGACCGCTCGGTGCACCTCGCCGACGACGCGCTCGCCGGCTCCGACGTCTGCGCCACCGGCTACTCGCTGGCGAAGGTGCTGGAGTCCGAGAGCCCGGACCTGGTGCTGCTCGGCCAGCAGTCCGACGACGGCGAGTGCTACACGATCGGCGCGGTCGTCGCCGACCACCTGCAGATGCCCTCGCTGACGCAGGTGATCAAGATCGACGTCGCCGAAGGCAAGCTGCGCTGCGAGCGCCAGGCCGAGTACGGCTACGACACGGTCGAGGTCGAGCTGCCGGCCGTGATCAGCGTCGGCGACGCGATCAACGAGCCCCGCTACCCGAGCCTCAAAGCGATCATGGGGGCGAAGAAGAAACCGCTCGACGGCAAGGCGACCGGCGACGTCGGCATCGACGGCGGCATGGTCGGCGAGGCCGGCTCGAAGACCAGCGTGCTGGCGCTCAACCCGCCGCCCGCCAAGGAGGCCGGCGAAATCATCGAGGACGAGGACACCAACGAGACGGTCGAAAAGATCGTCGCTTGGCTCGACGAGAGGAAGCTGATCTAGATGGCAGGCATCCTGACTTACGCCCTGCACGACGACGAGGGCAACTTCAACAAGAACTCGCTCGGGGCGATCTCCGAGGCGGCCAGGCTGGCCGGGGAGATCGGCGGCGAGGCCGCCGCGCTGGTGGTCGGCGACGTCGCCGACGACGCCTGCGCCTCGCTCGGCAACTGGGGCGCGGCCAAGGTCTACCGGGCCAAGGGCGTTCCCGAGGGCCTCGCCCAGCCGATTGTCGACGCGATGGCCAAGGTGATCGGCGACGAGGGCTTCTCCTACGCCCTGTTCGGCGGCGGCCTGCTCGGCTTCGAGATCGGCGCCGGCCTGACGGCACGGCTGGGGGCCGGCGTGACGATGGAGGTCACCGCGGTCAAGGTGCAGGACGGCAAGCTCGTCGTCGAGCGGCCGATCCTGCAGGACTCGCAGGTCGCCGACGTCGGATACGTCTCAGAGCCCGGGATCATCATCGGCCGGCTCAACGCCTTCGACGCCGACGAGAGCGGCGGCAGCGCCGAGGTCGTCGACGTCGAGGTCGAGCTTTCGGCCTGGTCGAGCAAGGCGAAGCTGGTCACGCGCGGCGAACAGCGCGGCGCCGACGTCAACATCGAGGACGCCGAGATCCTCGTCGGCGGCGGGCGCGGGCTCGGCGCGGCGGAGGGCTTCGAGCAGTGCGAGCAGCTGGCCGAGGCGATGGGCGGGGCGGTTGCCGCGACCCGCGCCGTGGTCGACGCCGGCTGGTACCCCTACGCGGCCCAGATCGGCCAGACCGGCAAGACGGTGGCGCCGAAGCTCTACCTCGCCGCCGGAATCTCGGGCGCGATCCAGCACAAGGTCGGGATGCAGAACTCGGAGAACATCCTGGCGATCAACAAGGACCAGAACGCGCCGATCTTCGAGTTCTCGGATCTCGGCGTGGTCGGCGATCTGCACAAGATCGTCCCCAAGCTGACCGAGGCGATCAAAGCAAGGCGCGGGTGACCCCATACCACGCACACCCGGATGACGCGCCTGGGCGGCGCATCTCGGCGTCCTCGGGTTTGCCTTTGCAACCAGCAAAGGCTGCACCCTGCGTCCTTGATCTGCTTGCCCAGTCGCGCCCCCGGATTGCACGTGGCATGGAGTCAACCGCGCAGAAGGGCGGCTGAGCATGTCTTCAGTAAGACCTATTGACTATCCACCTCCGTTTGATTCCGCCGATGTGATCGGCCCGCCGACCGACCCGGTCGACGAGCGGATCGAGGTCGGGGTGGCGATCGTCGGCGGCGGCCCGGCGGGCCTCGCCTGCGCCAACCGGCTGATGCAGCTGCTCGCCGACGAGCCGGAGCTGACCGAGCAGCTCGGCGAAGTCCCGGTAGCGGTGATCGAGAAGGGCAAAGTCCCCGGCGCGCACCTGCTCTCGGGCGCCAACGTCGACCCCTCGGCGATGACCCGCTTGTTCCCCGACATGGACCCGGGCGATTGGCCCTCGGTCTACCAGGAGGTGACCAAGGACGCGACCTACTTCCTCACCTCGAAGGCGGCGATCCCGTTGAAGCCGCCGCCGCCCAACTTCCGCAAAGAGGGCACCTACACGATGTCGGTCTCCAAACTCGGCCGCTTCCTGGCCGATAAAGCCGAAGAGGCCGGCGTCTACATCCTCGCCGAGACCGCCGCCGACAAGCTGCTGGTCGAGGACCGGATCGTCAAGGGCGTGCGCTCGGGCGACCGCGGCCGCGGCAAGGAGGGCGAAGAGCTGGGCAACTTCGAGCCCGGCTCCGACGTCGTCGCCAAGGCAACGGTGCTCGCCGAGGGCACGATCGGCCACCTCACCTACGCCGCCTACGACTACTTCGGCATGTGCGAGGGCTCCGACCCGCAGGCCTGGGAGCTCGGCGTGAAGGAGGTCTGGGAGGTGCCGAAGCCGCTCGACCGGGTGATCCACACGCTCGGCTGGCCGCTGCGCTGGGGCGCCAAGCACAAGGAGGCCGGCGGCAGCTTCATCTACCCGATGGGCGAGGACAAGGTCTGCTTCGGCCTCGTCGTCGGCCTCGACTACACCGACGCGACCTTCTCCGTCCACGACGAGCTGCAGCGCTTCAAGCAGCACCCGTTCATCGCCAAGATCATCGAGGGCGGCAAGCGGGTCGGCTGGGGCGCCAAGACGATCCCCTCGGGCGGCTACTGGTCGCTGCCGAAGCGCTTCTCGGTGCCCGGCATGATGGTGGCAGGAGACAACGCCGGGATGGTCAACATCGCCGAACTCGCCGGGGTCCACTACGCGATGCACGCCGGCATGTACGCGGCGGAGGCGATCGTCGAGTCGCTGAAGAAGGACATCGACTCGGTCAATTTCGAAAGCTACGACGAGGCGATTCGCAACTCGGTGATCGAGAAGGACCTCTACAAGTCGCGCAACATGAAGCAGCCACTCACCAAGGGCCTGATCAAAGGCGGCATCCTCGCCAACGCCCTGGTCATGACCAAAGGCAACTTCCCGCCCGGGCACATGAAGGTCGAGGAGAACGCCGAGCCGGCGATGCAGCTCGGCAACGCGTCCGAGCGCTACCCCAAGCCCGACAACGAGGTCACGTTCAACAAGCTCGACTCGGTCTTCCTCTCCGGCAACGCGACCCGCGACGACGCGCCCAACCACGTGCGGATCCAGACCCGGGTGCCGCGTGAGATCGCCCAGACGTGGGTCTCGATGTGCCCGGCCCAGGTCTACGAGATCCCCGAGGAGCAGCTGGAGAGCGGCGCCGCCGAAGTCGACGTCCACGTCACCGCCTCCAACTGCGTGCAGTGCGGGGCGATCACCGCCAAGGG
>DASSBJ010000127.1:0-3756 GCA_035698885.1 Solirubrobacterales bacterium | reverse complement strand
GCCAGGCGTGGTAGGCGACCTCGTGGCCCGCCGCGGCGATCTCGCGCAGCGCCCCGGGGTCGAGCTCGGCGTTGACGCCCTCGACGAAGAAGGTCGCACTCAGGTCGCGCTCGGCGAGTCGCTCCAGCAGCGCCGGCAGTGCCGCCGCGGCGCTCGTTCCCTCGTCCACGCCGAGGTTGTCGAAGCTGAGGCTGAGCGCGCCGCGGGCGCCGCCCGGCCAGGCCGCCACGCCCCGCTCAGTCCTCGAGCAGCGCCAGGCTCCAGCGCTCCGGGTCGCGCCTTGCCTGCTCGCGCGCCCAGCGGAAGTGGTGACCGGCCGAGGCGAGCAGGACCGGGAAGCTGAGCAGCCCGGCGAGGGCGAAGCCGCGCGAGCCGCGGCGCGTCTCGCGCGCCAGGCTCAGCGCGCTGGCGATGCCCCAGGCCCAGAGCACGGCGTTGTAAGCCGGCAGCTGCTCCTCGGTCAGGCCCTCCGCTTCGTCGAGCATCGGCAGGCCGCCGTGCAGCGACCACGGCCAGGCCTTGAAGTGGACCGCCACCCCTGCGGCGCCGACCCCGGCGTTGAAGGCGGAGAGTCGCTCCGCCCAGCGTCCTGGCCGGGCCGCCGCGGCGATCCCGAGCGGGATCAACGCCGCCCACAGCGCGTAGGCGCCGCGCCGTCCCAGCTCCGGCTCGAAGACGAGCCCGACCCCCGCCCGCGTCTCGAAGCCGTTGTGCGCGGCGAGCCCGAGCGTCGAGAGGGCCGCGAAGGGACGACGGAATAGCATCGGGAGGAGCCTACCTTCGCGCCATGAGCCTGCGTCCACTTTTAGAGATCGCGTCCGAGAACGAGCGCCTGCACGCGCTCGCCGGCGAGGTGCGCGCGGCGCACGCCGGCGCGCCGGTCGAGGTCGCCGTCTCGGAGACGCTGCGGCCGCTGCTGCTGGCGACGCTGCTCGAGGACGATCGCGGCCTCGCCGAGCGCCCCGCCCTGCTGGTCAGCGCCGACGACCGCTCGGCCCGGGACCTGGCGGCCGATCTGCGCGCCTACCTGGCGCCGCGCCGCGTCCGCTTCTACCCCTCGCGCGGCACCGGCTACGCCTCGCACGTCACCCCGCCGCCGCACCTCGTCGGCCTGCGGATCGACGCGCTCGACGCGCTGTCCGAGGGCGGCGACGCGGTCGTCGTCGCCAGCGCCACGGCGCTCGCCGAGGCGGTGCCCGACGCCTCGCTGCGCCCGGCCGGCTTCGTGCTCGCCCAGGGCGGCGAGCTCGACCTCGACGCCGCCGTCCGCGACCTCGCCGGCGCCGGCTACCAGCGCGTCGAGCAGGTCGAGGAGCGGGGCCAGTTCGCCGTCCGCGGCGGCATCCTCGACGTCTACCCGGCCACCGAGGAGCGCGCCGTGCGGATCGAGCTGTTCGGCGACGAGATCGAGTCGATGCGCTGGTTCTCGACCTTCACCCAGCGCTCGCTCGGCGACGCCGAGCGGGTCGAGCTCGCGCCGGCGGCCGAGCTCGACGCGGAGCACCGCGAAATGGCCGAGCTGGCGGCGATGGAGGCGGCCGAGGAGGGGAAGGAGGCGCCGAGCGCCGCCGACGCGCTGCCGCTGGAGCACTTCGGCCCGCCGCTCGACCTCGTCCCCGCGGAGGCGGCGGTGATCCTCGCCGCGGCCGAGGAGATCGAACCCGCCCTGCGCGACCACTGGGAGGACGCGACCGCGGCGATGCACGCCGAGGACGCGCGCCACCTCTACGTCGACGTCGCCGCGCCGCTCGCCGCCCGCGCCGTGCTCTCCGTCGGCGGCGCCGGCAGCGACGACGAGCAGGCCTTCCGCGCCTCGCGCGCCGAGTCGCCCGCGCGCAGCGTCAAGGAGGCGGAGGGCGAGCTGGAGAAGCTGGTGCGCTCGGGCTACCGAACCGTCGTCGCCTTCGACGCTCGCGGCGAGGCGGAGCGCGCCCGCTACGGCCTCGACCGGCTCGACGCGCGCATCCTCGAAGGCGGCCGCCTGCCGCCCGACCCGGGCCTCTGCTTCGCCGAGGCGCGCCTGCGCGAGGGCTTCGTCAGCCCCGAGCTGCGGCTCGCCGTCTACCCCTTCCGCCGCCTCGTCCACCGCCGCCGCAAGGCCGAGGACCGCGTCGCCCGCACCGGCCGCGGCCGGCTCGCCTTCAGCGACCTGCGGGTCGGCGACTACGTCGTCCACGAGGACCACGGCGTCGCCCGCTTCGCCGGCTTCGAGACCAGGGAGGTCGGCGGGGTCGGCCGCGACTACCTCTACCTCGAATACAAGGGCGAGGACCGCGTCTACGTTCCCACCGAGCAGCTCGCGAAGCTGAGCCGCTACGTCGGCGCCGGCGCCGAACCGGCGCTCTCGGCGCTCGGCGGCAAGCGCTGGCAGAACATGAAGGCGCGCGCCCGCAAAGCCGCCGGCGCGCTGGCGGGCGAGCTGCTCAACCTGTACGCCGAGCGCCGGACCCGCAAGGGCCACGGCTTCCCGCCCGACGGCGAGTGGCAGATCGAGATGGAGGCCGCCTTCCCCTACCGCGAGACCGCCGACCAGCTGGAAGCGATCGAGGCGGTCAAGGGCGACATGGAATCCGAGCAGCCGATGGACCGGCTGGTCTGCGGCGACGTCGGCTTCGGCAAGACCGAGGTGGCGCTGCGCGCCGCGGTCAAGGCGGCTTCGGACGGCAAGCAGGTGATGATGCTGGCGCCGACGACGATCCTCGCCCAGCAGCACTTCGGCACCTTCGGCGAGCGCCTCGCCGACCTGCCCTTCACGCTCGACTGGGTCTCGCGGCTGCGCAAGCCGGCCGAGGTCAAGGAGGTGCTGAAGCGCTTCGAGGCGGGCGAGGTCGACGTGCTGGTCGGCACCCACCGGCTGCTCTCGCGCGACGTGCGGGCCAAGGACCTCGGGCTGCTGATCGTCGACGAGGAGCAGCGCTTCGGCGTCAAGCAGAAGGAGCTGCTGCGCCAGCTGAAGCTGAAGGTCGACGTGCTGGCGCTCTCGGCGACGCCGATCCCGCGCACGCTGCAGATGAGCCTCGCCGGCCTGCGCGACATCTCGACGATCGAGACGCCGCCGGAGGGTCGCCGCCCGGTGCGCACCTACGTCGGCCCCTACGACGAGGACCTGGTGCGCAAGGCGATCGTCCGCGAGCTGGAGCGCGACGGCCAGGCCTTCTTCCTGCACAACCGGATCGAGAGCCTGCCCGAGGTCGCCGAGCAGATCCGCGGCCTGGTGCCGGGCGCGCGGGTGGTCGAAGCGCACGGGCAGATGGAGGAGACGCAGCTCGAGCAGACGATGATGGGCTTCCTGCGCGGCGAGGCCGACGTGCTGGCGACGACGACGATCATCGAGTCGGGGCTCGACATCCCGACCGCCAACACGCTGATCGTCGAGCGCGCCGACCGGCTCGGGCTGGCGCAGGCCTACCAGATCCGCGGCCGGGTGGGGCGCTCACGGGAGCGCGCCTTCGCCTATCTCCTCTATCCCTCGGCCGAGGCGCTGACCGAGGACGCCGCGGCCCGCCTCGCGACCCTCGCCGACCACACCGAGCTCGGCTCCGGCTTCAAGATCGCGATGCGCGACCTCGACATCCGCGGCGCCGGCGACCTGCTCGGCGACGAGCAGTCGGGCCATGTCGCCGCGGTCGGCTTCGAGCTCTACTGCCAGATGATCGACGAGGCCGTGGCCGAGGCGAGTGCCGCCTCCGAGGAGTCGGGCGAGGCGCCGGAGCCGCTGCGCTTCGACGTGCCGGTCGACGCCTACCTGCCGGCCTC
>DASSBJ010000126.1:0-4262 GCA_035698885.1 Solirubrobacterales bacterium | reverse complement strand
CCCTACCGGGACCGTCCCCCACGGCAACGGTCTGTCCTGCGACCCGCACCGAGTCGCGCCCAGCCCGCTTGGCCTCGTACATCGCGTTGTCGGCAGCCGAGAGCACCGCGTCGTAGCTCTCGGCGCGCGGCCCGAAGGTGGCGATGCCGATGCTGGCGGTGATCGGCGGCGCAGCCTCGCCGGGTCGCACGTGCGTGCGGATCGCCCTGCCGATCGCCTCGGCGACCTCTTCGGCCTCGTCGAGCTCGCAGCACGGCAGCACGACCGCGAACTCGTCGCCGCCGAGCCGGGCGACCACGTCGGTGGCGCGCATCCGCCCGCGCAGCACGGCGGCGATATCGGCGATCGTCTGGTCTCCGGCCGGGTGGCCGAGTGTGTCGTTGACCCGCTTGAAGTTGTCGAGGTCGAGCATCAGCACCGCGCCGACGGTGTGCTCGCGGCGGCTGCGCGCCAGCTCGCCGCGCAGGTCTTCGCCGAAGCGGCGCCGGTTCTTCAATCCGGTCAGCGGGTCCTGGCTCGCCTGCAGGCGCAGTTCCTGCATCTTGTCGCTGCGGCTCCAGACGAGCACCAGGGCGCCCAGCAGCGCCGCCAGGGCGACGCCGACGACGGCGATCAGGATCGGCAGGCTGACGCCGGGCCGGCTCGTGTCCTGGACCACGATCGTCCAGGTCCGGTCGGCGATTCGCAGCGTCGCGCTCGCCGCTTCGCTGCGGTCGAGCGGCTTTCCCGCGACCATGCGGCCCTGCTCCAGCAACTGGATGTTGTCGTCGGCCTCCAGCGCCGTGGTGGCCGCCGTCGCCAGGTCGGAGACGCGGAACGAGCCGAGGGCGAAGCCGGTCAGGGCGGCGCGCCGCTGCGCCACCGTCGCCGTCGGGGCGCCGTCGCGGTAGACGGGCCGGAAGACGTTGATCCCGGTGCCTCCCAGCGGCAGCCGGATCACCGGCGTCGCCGAAGGTTGCCCCGTGTTGGCGGCTCGCAGCAGGCGACTCGCCCGCACCGGGTCGGCGCCGATGTCGTAGCCGTACGGAGTGGCGACATCGAGTCGCGACTTGCTGGCGACGTAGCTGAGCGGGTAGTAGCGCGCCTGCCGCTCCTCCCTGTGCAGGGCGCCGAGCCGGTCGCGGGCGAGGATCGGAAAGCCGTGCCTGCGTTCGAAGCCGGCCCGGGCCGCGCCGGAGACCTTCGGCACGAAGCCGGTCGCCGAGAGCACGCCGTTGCTCAGCAGCGAGTCGGCGACGACGTCGAACTCGTGCTTGCCGAAGGCGCCCTCGGCTTCGTAGAAGGCGGCGGCGCTGGCGAGCTGCCCGACCGAGAGCGCCGCCAGCGCTTCGGCCTGGCGCGCCGAGCGGGTCGCGTCGCCGCGCTGGCGCTGCTCGAAGTTGGCCCGTTCGCGGTCGTGCACGACCAGCGCCGTCGTCAGCGAGCCGAGCGCGATGGCGACGACCACCGCATATCCCAGCCAGAAGCGAAGTCTCATGACCTTGTTGTCGGCTGGCTCGGCGGCGGGCATTACTCGGCAGGAACGCTTGCGAGCGACTCCCACAGGTAGAGGCTGGCGAGGCTGCGGTGCGGCCGCCACGCCTCGCCGATCTCCAATACGCGCGCCGGCGCCGGCATTTCGGCCAGTTCGTACTCGATCTGCACCGCCTTGCGGATGCCGAGATCGCCGCCGGAGAGCACGTCGGGCCGTTCGAGGTGGAAGAGCAGGAACATCTCGGCGGTCCACTGGCCGAGCCCGCGCACGGCGACGATCTCGGCGATCGCCTCCTCGTCGGAGAGCTCGCCGAGCCGCTCGAGCTCGAGCTCGCCGTCGAGCACGTGGGTCGCCAGGTCGCGCACGTACTCGACCTTGCGGCCGGAGAGCCCGCAGCCGCGCAGCTCCTCCTCGCCGGCCTCCAGCAGCTGCTCGGGCGAGGGGGTGGCGCCGCCGAACAGCTCCAGCACGCGGCCGTGGATCGTCCGCGCCGCCTTGGTCGACAGCTGCTGTCCGACGATCGCCCGCAGCAGCGCCCCGTAAGCGTCGGCCGGCCGCTGCTCGCTGCGCCGGCGCAGCCGCGTCTCCAGGTCGATCTCGCCGATCCGCTCGATCAGCGCCGCCATCGCCGGGTCGGCGGCTGCGAGCGCGGCGCGTTGCTCGGCGCCGCCGCCGCTCATCGGCCCTGCCAGCGCGGCCGGCGCTTCTCGGCGAAGGCTTCGACGCCCTCGCGCAGGTCCTGGGAGGCGAAGCAGGCTTCGCGCAGGGCGATCAGGCCGCTCTCCTGCTGCTCGCTCAGGCTCGGGTTCTCGTTCAGGGTCTCGATCGCCCGCTTGTTGCCGCGCATCGAGAGCGGCGCGTTGGCGGCGATTCCCTCGGCCAGGGCGATCGAGGCGGCCTCGAAGGACTCCGGGTCGACGACCTCGTGCACGAGGCCGATCTGCTCGGCCCGCTCGGCCTCGAAGTTGCGCCCGGTGAGGAAGAGCTCCTTCGTCCGCGCCAGCCCGACCGTGTCGAGGAACTTGCGCAGGCCGGTGTGGCCGTAGACGAGCCCGAGCTTGGCCGGCGGCATGCCGAGCTTCGCCCCGCTGGCGCAGATCCGCATGTCGCAGGTGATCGCCAGCTCGAGGCCGCCGCCGAGGCAGTGGCCGTTGATCGCCGCGACGGTCGGCCAGGGGTGGGCGGCGAGCGCCTCCATCGCGTCGTGGAAGGGGTGGGCGACGAGCGCCTCGGCGTCGCGCTCGAAGGTCTCGCGCGGGATCGAGGCGAGGTCGTAGCCGGCGGAGAAGGCGGGCGGCGCGCCGGTGATCATCACGCAGCGGGTCTCGATCCCGCGGTTGAGGCGGGGCAGCCTCTCCGCCAGCGCGTCGAGGATCTCGTGGTCGAGGGCGTTGCGCCGCTCGGGATTGGAGATGCGGATGCGGACGACCGCCTCGGCCGGCGAGTCGAGGATCAGCTTGCCGGAGGCGAGCCGCTCGTCCAAGCCGCTACTCCAAGACGACGAGCACGTCGCCTTCGCTCACGGATTGGCCCTCCGCGCAGCGGATCTCCTTCACGGTGCCGTCGTCCTCGGCCTCGACCGGAATCTCCATCTTCATCGACTCGAGGATGACGACGGTGTCCCCGTCGGAGACCTCGTCGCCGACCGCGACCTCGACTTTCCAGACGTTCCCCGTGATGTGAGCCTCGATGTCCGCCATGGCGCGGACAATATCCCGGCGTGACGGCGGATCCCCGACAGGGTGTCGAAAAGCGATAGCGAAGCTTGTCGAAAATCGATAGTCACAACGAGCGTCTTGCCGTAATCGTCGCCGCGCGCAACGAGGCGGACCGGGTGGGGGAGACCGTGGCGGCGCTGCGGCGCGCCTTCCCCGGGGCGGCGCTGTGGGTCGCCGACGACGCTTCCACCGACGGGACGGCGGAGGTCGCGATGGCGGCCGGGGCACAGGTGGTCAGCCGCGGGCGGCCGCACGGCAAGGGGGCGAACGTGACGGCGGCCGCCGAGGCGGCGCTGAGCGCCGAGCCGGCGCCGCAGGTCGTGCTGCTCTGCGACGGCGACCTCGCCGCCTCGGCGGCGGCGCTGGCGCCGCTGGTCGAGGCGGTCGGGCGCGGCGAGTGCGACATCGCGGTCGCCTCCTTCGCTCAGCGCGTCGGCGGCGGCTTCGGCCTCGCGCTCGGCTTCGCCCGCTGGGCGATTCGCCGTCGTTGCGGCCTGGAGACGACCGCGCCGATCTCCGGTCAGCGGGCGCTGCGGGTCGAGGCGCTGCGCTCGACCCTGCCCTTCGCCCGCGGCTTCGGCATGGAGATCGGGATGACGATCGACGCCGTCCGCGCCGGCTGCCGCCTGCGCGAGTACGAGCTCGACCTCTCGCACCGGGCCAGCGGCCGCTCGCTCGCCGGTTTCGCCCACCGCGCCCGCCAGCTGCTCGATTTCGCCCGCGCCTACCTCGCCCGGAGACGCGGTACGACTGAGAAATAGTCATGTACCTGACTTGACAGAATGGCCGCTATGCGAGTTCAGGCGCCGGACTCGTCGAGAAGGCGTTCGACGCCGGCGGCGTCTGGGCGCGCGTGAGGAAGGCCGGGGACGGCCGCGAAGTCCTCATCGGCGGAGATCAGCGCGGTCGCGCCGAGGTCGATCGCCGCCGCCGCGACCGCGGCGATGCCGCCGGCCTGGGCCGCGACTACGCGGAGCTGCTCTCCCCGCTGCTGCAGGTCGGCGCCGAGCAGCTGCGCCGCGGCCTGGCCCTGTTCGAAGAGGTGGAGGAGCTGGGCGCCTTCGACGCGG
>DASSBJ010000125.1:0-7530 GCA_035698885.1 Solirubrobacterales bacterium | reverse complement strand
GCGATCGCCGTCGGCGTCGGCGCCTTCGGCGGCAGCTTCTGCTCGCGGGCGATCGTGCGCTTCTTCTGGCACCGCCTCGCGGGCGCGGCGACGGGCCTCGTGATCGGCCCGGCGGCCGCGGTCGGCGTGGTCGCCCGCCGCATCGCGACCCACCCCGAGACGCGGCTGCGCCTGATCGGCTACCTGTCGCCGCGCGGCGAGGACGAACAGGGCGCGGCCGGCGGCCTGCCGTGCCTCGGGTCGGTCGGCGACCTCGCCCGCGTCGCCGGGGACGAGCCGATCGAGCGGGTGATCGTCACCGAGCAGGAGATGAGCGAGCCGGCGGCCGAGCGGCTGATCGAGCAGTGCAAGGCGGCGGGGCTGGCGCTGACCTTCCTGCCCCAGCACTACGGCCTGCTCGGGCCGGGGATCGAGCTCAACCGGCTGGCCGAGCTGCCGGTGCTCGACTTCCGCTTCTCCGACCCGCCGCGCTCGACCGAGGCGATGAAGCGGGCGATGGACGTGACGATCAGCTGCGCCGTGCTGGCCCTCTTCTCGCCGGTGATCCTCGCCAGCGCGCTGCTGATCCTGCTCGACACCGGACGCCCGGTGCTCTTCCGCCAGCGCCGCGCCGGCAGGGACGGGAGAGCGTTCACGATGCTCAAGTTCCGCACGATGGTGCAGGACGCCGAGCGCCGCCTGCCCGAACTGGTCGACCTGGAGAGGCTCGACGAGCCCGCATTCAAGCTCGCCGACGACCCCCGCGTCACCCGCGCCGGGCGCATGCTGCGCCGCTTCAGCCTCGACGAGCTGCCGCAGCTCGTCAACGTCCTGCGCGGCGAGATGTCGCTGGTCGGCCCGCGGCCCGAGGAGGAGGCCGTGGTCGCCCTGTATGACGAGCGCCAGCGCATCCGCCTCGCGGTCAAGCCCGGGATGACCGGCCCGATGCAGGTCTACGGCCGCGGCGAGCTGACCTTCGAGGAGCGGCTGGCGATGGAGCGCGACTACCTCGACAACATCTCGGTCGCCGGCGACCTGGCGATCCTCCTCCGCACTCCCGCCGCGATCTTCCGCGGCGAGGGCTCGCACTGAGGCGTCACGTGGACGGGAGCAGGTCGCTCGAGGCGATCATCGTCAGTCATGGCGCGGAAGGGCTGCTGCGGAGCTGCCTGCGCTCGCTCGGCGAGCATCCGCCGGCGAGCGGCGGCATGAGGGTGACCGTGGTCGACAGCGGCAGCCCGGACGGCACGCCGGACATGGTCGCGCGCGAGTTCCCCGATGTGCGGCTGATCCGCAAGCACAACATCGGCTTTTCGGCCGCCAACAACCTGGTGCTGCGCGAGACCACGGCGGACGCGGCGCTGCTGCTCAACCCCGATACCGAGGTCCGTGCGGGAGCGCTCGACGCGGCGCTGGCGCGGCTCTGGAGCGCGCCGCGGATCGGCATGGTCGGGATCAAGCTGGTGACCGAGTCGGGCGCCCTCGACCACGCCTGCAAGCGCTCCTTTCCGACGCCGCTCGGCGCCCTCGCCCACTTCACCGGGGTCGGCCGCTCGGCGGGCGCCGCGGGCGCGCTCAGCCAGTACCGGGCCACCGAGCTGGGAGAGGACGAGCCGGGCGAGGTCGACGCGGTCAACGGAGCCTTCATGCTCTGCCGCGGCGAGGCGCTGCGCGAGGTCGGCCTGCTCGACGAGGGCTACTGGCTCTACAGGGAGGATCTCGACTGGTGCCACCGCTTCTGGGACGCGGGCTGGAAGGTCTTCTACGAGCCGGCCGGCACGGCGCTGCACGTCAAGGGCGGCTCCAGCGGCGCCCGCCGCGCCCCCCGCCAGGAGGTCGCCTTCCACCGCGGCATGGCCCGCTTCTACCGCCGCTTCGACGCACCGGGCCATAACCCCGTGGTCAACGCCGCGGTCTACGCCGGCATCGGGGCGAAACTGCTCACCAGCCTGGCGATCACCGCCGTACGCGGTCGGTAATTGCCGCTCAGAAGGGCAGCGAGTCGGCGACCTCGGCCAGCCGCGGGGCGCTCTTGTCGCGCTCGCTCAGCAACGGATCGTCGACCGGCCACTCGACCGCGACGTCGGGGTCGTCCCAGGCGATGCCGGACTCGGTGTCCGGGTCGTAGAGGCTGGAGAGCAGGTAGGCGACGTCGGCCTCGTCGCTGAGCACGGCGAAGCCGTGGCCGAAGCCGGCCGGGACGAAGAGCTGGCGATGGCGTTCGTCGTCGAGCTCGTGGCCCTCCCACCGGCCGTAGGTCGACGAGCCGCGGCGCAGGTCGACGGCGACGTCGAAGATCCGCCCGCGCGGGCAGCGGACCAGCTTCGCCTGTCCCGGCTCGGTCTGGAAGTGCAGGCCGCGCAGCGTCCCCCGCGAGGAGCGCGAGTGGTTGTGCTGGACGAACTCGACCCCGATCCCCAATTCCGCCCAGAGATCATGTCGATAGGTCTCAACCATGAAACCACGATTGTCCCCGTGAACATCGGGTTCTAACAACACAACTCCGGATAACTTCGTCGGCAAAGACCTCATTCGAATTGCGCACGGCTCCGAAAACCAAGCAGGTCGGGGGACGCAGGGAGCGAGGTGAGGGAAGCGCACTTTCTAGTGCGTGACCCGATCCGAGCGACTGAGGACCCCGAGATGCGCCGGTTTGCAGGGGCCGCCATCGGGTTAACGCAAAGCCTTGCCGTACTGGTTCTCGTAATACTCGCGGTACTCGCCGGAGCGGATCGGGCCCCACCACTGCTCGTTCTCGCGGTACCACTCGACCGTGCGCTCCAGCCCCTCGGCGAAGTGGACCTGCGCCTGCCAGCCGAGCTCGCTCTTCAGCTTCTCCGAGGCGAGCGAGTAGCGGCGGTCGTGGCCGGGCCGGTCGGTGACGTACTCGATCTGCGACTCATCCGCCCCGGTCAGCTCGATCACCCGCTTGACCACCTCGATGTTCTCGCACTCGTCCGGGCCGCCGACGTTGTAGGCCTCGCCGGCGCGGCCCTTCGCCAGCACGGTGTGGATGCCGCTGCAGAAGTCCTCGACGTAGAGCCAGTTGCGCACCTGCCTGCCGTCGCCGTAGACCGGCAGCGGGTCGCCGTGGATCGCGTTCAAGACCATCAGGGGAATCAACTTCTCCGGGTACTGCCGCGGCCCGTAGTTGTTGGAGCCGCGGACGATCGAGGCGTCGATGCCGTAGGTGTGGAAGTGGGCGGAGACGAGCAGGTCGCCGGCCGCCTTGGTCGCCGAGTAGGGCGAGGAGGGGTCGAGCGGCGAGGTCTCGGTGAACGAGCCCGACTCGATCGAGCCGTAGACCTCGTCGGTCGAGACCTGCAGGTAGCGCTCCACGCCGAGCTCGCGCGCCGCGTCGAGCAGCGTGCCGGTGCCGATCACGTGCGTGCGGGCGAAGGCGTCCTGGTCGTCGATCGAGCGGTCGACGTGCGACTCGGCGGCGAAGTTGACGACCGCGTCGCAGCCCTGCATCGCCTCGCGCACGACGGCCGGGTCCTCGATCCCGCCGACGACCAGCTCGGTGCCCTCCGGCAGGTTCTCGCGCCGCCCGGCGTAAGTCAGCTTGTCGAGCACGCGGACGTCGTGCTCGTCGCCGATTAGGCGCACGTAGGTCGAGCCGATGAAGCCGGCGGCGCCGGTGACGAGAATCCTCACGCCGCCGCCTCGCTCTCGGCGGCGCGCTGGGCGAGGTAGGCCGCGAGCCCGTCTTGCCACGACGGCAGCTCGATCGGGTGCTCGCGCTGGCTCGCCAGCGCCGAGTAGGCTGGGCGGGGGGCCGGGCGGCCCAGCATCTCCGTCGTCGCCGACATCACCTTGCACTCGACCTTTGCCTGCTCGAAGATCTCACGGGCGAATTCGTACCAGGAACAGGCGCCCGCGGCGGCCATGTGGTGGATGCCGTACTCGACGCCCTCGATCAGGCGGACGATGCCGTAGGCGAGGTGCCAGGTGTAGGTGGGCGAGCCGACCTGGTCGCGGACGACCAGCACCTCGCCGTGGTCGGCGGCCAGCCGCAGCATCGTCTCGACGAAGTTGGGCCCGCCGGTGCCGAACAGCCAGGCCGAGCGGACGATGAAGTGGCGTCGGTTCGCCGCCCGCGTCGCTTCCTCGCCCGCCAGCTTGCCGCGGCCGTAGGCCGAAAGCGGCGCCGTCTGGTCGGACTCGACGTAGGGCGCACCCTTGCTGCCGTCGAAGACGTAGTCGCTGCCGACGTAGACGACCGAGGCGCCGACCGCGGCGGCGGCGGCGGCGGCGTTGCCGGCGCCGGCGGCATTGATCCGCGTCGCCTCCCCCTCGTGCTCCTCGGCCCCGTCGACGTCGGTCCAGGCGGCGCAGTTGACCACCACGTCGGGCCGCTCTGCCTCGATCCTGGCCTTCGCCGCCGCCTCGTCGGCGACGTCGAGCTCGCTGTGGCCGAAGCCGACCACGTCGTGGCCGGCGTTGCCGGCGGCGAGCACCACGTCGCGCCCGAGCATCCCGGCGGCGCCGGCGACGAGCAGCTTCACTCGAGGCCGCCCATCAGACGATCTTGATCTCGCACTTGTCGCCGACCAGCATGCGCAGGGTCTTCGGCATGCCCTCGCTGCGGGTCAGCTTCACTTCGCGCCCCAGCAGGCTGGCCTCCATGCGCGTGCCGAGATCCTCGACCACCGAGCCGGCCAGGACGATCGAATGCTCGATTTCGGAGCGGCAGATGCGCACGTCGTCGCCGATCGAGGTATAGGGACCGACGTAGGCGCCCTCGATCCGCGCGCCGGCGCCGATCACGGCCGGCCCGCGCACGGTCGAGCCGCTGATCACGGCGCCCTTCTCGACCACCACCCGGCCCTCGACCTTCGACGCCTCGTCGACCTCGCCCTCGATCCGCGTCTCCAACTCCTCCAGCACCAGCCGGTTGGCCTCGAGCATGTCGGCGAGCTGGCCGGTGTCCTTCCACCAGCCGCGCACGACCTCCGAGCGGACGTTGCGGCCCTCGTCGATCAGCTTGTCGATCGCCTCGGTGATCTCGAGCTCGCCGCGCCACGAGGGCTCCAGCGCCCGCGCCGCCTCGAAGATCGCCGGCTGGAACAGGTAGACGCCGACCAGGGCGAGGTTCGACGGCGGGTCCTTCGGCTTCTCGACCAGGCGGACGACGCGCTCGCCGTCGAGCTCGGCGACGCCGAAGTGCTCGGGCTCGTCGACCGGCGTCAGCAGGATCAGCGCGTCGGGCTCGGACTCGCGGAAGGTCGCGACGAGGCCGCGCAGCCCGTCGGCGAGCAGGTTGTCGCCGAGGTACATGACGAAGGGCGAGCCGCCGAGGAAGTCCTCGGCGGTCAGCACGGCGTGGGCGAGGCCCGCGGGCTTGTCCTGCAGGATGTAGGTGATCTCGGCGCCGAACCGGGAGCCGTCGCCGGCCGCCTGCTTGATTTCCTCGCCGGTCTCCGGCGCGATGATGATCCCGATCTCGGTCACCCCGGCGTCGACCAGCGCCTCGATCCCGTAGAAAAGCACGGGCTTGTTGGCCACCGGCACGAGCTGCTTGGCCGAGGTGTGGGTGATCGGGCGCAGACGCGTCCCGGCCCCACCGGAGAGAATAAGTCCCTTCAGAGCCTCCATCGCAGGGCCGCGACTCTACTGGGCGCGCCCCTCAGGGGCCGAGCAGGGCCGCGGGCACGACCGCGACGCCGTCGCGGCGTCGATACGCGTAGCTGCCCGTGGTGACGATGACCATGTCGGCGAGTTCGTCCCCGAGCTTGTCCTTCAACCACAGCAGGTGCCGCACGTCGGCGTCGTCGGGGGCCACTCCGAGCTTCACCTCGATCGCGACGACGGATTGCCCACGCTCGACGATCAGGTCGACCTCGCGTTCGCCGCTCCAGGTCCGGAGATGATAGGTGCGCGCCTCGATCCGCTGCGCGTATACACGTACGGAGAGAGTCACGAGCGACTCGAACAAAGCGCCGAGCATGGTGCCGTCGCGAGGAATCCATGGACTCGACCGCCCCCCTTTCAGCAATATGTCGGCATCGACCCCGAGCAGGCGGGCGGCGAGCGCCGGATCGGCGAGGTGATGCTTGAACGGAAGCGATAAGCGCGCAAGTCGGTTGAAGGTGGGCAGCCATGCGTGGACGGGATCGAGGATCCAAAGCTGCTCGAGGATGTCGCGATAGGAGAGAGCCGTTGGCCGTGAAGGCTTGCCGACCTCATCGCTTGTCGCGGCATCTCTGATCTTCTCGAAGCTGGTCGTCGTGGCGGTCGCCGCGGCATACGCAGCCATCCAGCGCTTGAGGATGTCAGGGCGGCGGACTCTGCGACCGAGTTCCTCGAACTCCCGATCGACGATGTGATCCACGTAGCCGTCGAGCTGCGCTCGCACGGATCGCATGGGCTGATCGCGCATTCCCGGGAATCCGGATCGCAGTATCTCCTCGACGTAGCCCTTGAGGTCTATTTCAGCCTGACCTTCGACCTGCGGTCGCTCACCTTCGAGGAGCGTTGAGAGAGCCACGGTCGGCGCGCCGATACCTCGCTCGGCGAGCGTCATCGGCCGCATTCGCATCCGCACGATTCGTCCCGCCCCAGAGTGAACCGGCAGGTCGGTCGGGATCGCTGAGCCGGTCAGCAGAAAGCTTCCCCCCGCCGCGCCGTCGTCAACGGCCCGCCGCACCCGGTCGAAGACCGCCGGCACCCGCTGCCACTCGTCGATGAGCTTCTATCTGCGAGATTGATGGCCGTGCGACCCGCCATCTACATCCCCACCTTCGACGGCCGTGAGCGGCTGCGGCGAGCGCTGCACAGCCTCGAGGCGCAGAGCCGGCCCGTGGACGTGGTCGTGGTCGACAACGGGTCGAGCGACGGGACGGCGGCGATGGTGCGGGACGAGTTCGCCGAGGTCGAGCTGCTCGAGCTGGGTCGCAACCTCGGCTTCGGACCGGCGCTGAACCGCGCGGTCGCCGAGCGTCCCGCCGACCCGCTGATCCTGCTCAACAACGACGCCGAGGCGGAGCCGCGCTTCGTCGAGGCGCTGCTCGACGCGGCCGCCGAGGGGGTGGTGTGCGTCGCCGGCGTGCTGACGCAGCAGGCGGCGCCCGGCCTGATCGACTCGGCCGGCGTCGTCGCCGACAGCACCCTGATGGGCTTCGACCACCTGCACGGCGAGCCGCTGGAGGCGGCGGAGCGCGCGTCGCCACCCCTCGGCCCGACCGGCGGGGCGGCGCTCTACCGGCTCGACGCATTCCGCGCCGTCGGCGGCTTCGACGAGCGCATCTTCCTCTACTACGAGGACCTCGACCTGGCGCTGCGTCTGCGCGCCACCGGCGCCCGCTGCGAGCTCGCCCCCGGCGCCCGCGCCGTGCACGCCTACTCCGCCAGCCTCGGCGCCGGCAGCGGCGAGAAGTACGCCCGCACCGGCTGGAGCCGCGGCTACATGCTGCGCCGCTACGGAGTCATGCGCAACCCACGCCCTGCCTTGCGCGTGCTCGCAGTGGAGGGAGCGATCTGCGCCGGCCAGCTGCTGCGCGACCGCACCGCCGCCGGCCTGCGTGGCCGCCTGCACGGCTGGCGCGAGGG
>DASSBJ010000124.1:0-59761 GCA_035698885.1 Solirubrobacterales bacterium | reverse complement strand
CACTGCGGGCGGGCCACGGTCCGTCCTCGACCCCCCCATACCCCACGCCACCCGCGGGAGAGACGGTGCAGCTCGACGGCCGGGTCCACGGCGGCTGCGAGGAGGACGCCGGCCAGCGAAACCGCCGCAACCGGGCTGGAGAGCGCGCATGCCGCCGAGGCCACGAGAGCCCACGGGGTGCGGCCGAGCTGAAGGGAGCGCAGCGAGGCCAGGGCGAAGGCTACGCCGAGGGCGAAGGTGAGCTGGCCGTCGGCCAGGAGGGTGACCACGCCTGCCGCGAACCAGAGGGTCGCCCAGCGGGCCGCCTCGCCCCAGCGGTCGCGGACGAGGCGGTCGAACAGGTAGGAGGAGGCGACGACCGCGAGCGTGCCGACGAGGCGCGGGCCGAGCAGCGCCGCCAGCGGCGGGAAGAGGACGCTGTAGGTGAGCGTGTAGTGGCCGCCGTACCAGCTGCCGTTCCAGATCCCGAGGCCGGCGCGCTGGAAGAGCTCGGTGCGGAAGACCTGGGCGGCGAGGTCGCCGACGTGCGGGTCCCAGGCCAGCATCGCCGCGGCCAGCGCGGCGCTGAGCGCGACGGCCGGGAGCCAGTCGGGTCGCAGCAGGTACTTGGACTGGGATCGGACCATGGGCAGGGGCGCCGCTAAGGATATGGCGGCGGCATGCGACGATTTCAAGCATGAGCGAGGAAATCCTGGTGGTGCGGTGCGGGATCGTCCCCTACGAGGAGGCGCTGGTCGCCCAGCGCTGGCTCGCGGGGGCGCGCCAGGAGGGCGAGGTCCCGGACGTGCTGCTGCTGCTCGAGCACCCTCCCGTCTACACGCGCGGCCGCCGCGCCGGCGAGGAGGAGCTGCCGATGCGGCGCGAGTGGTACGAGATGCAGGGGATCGAGGTCCGCGACACCGACCGCGGCGGGCGGGTCACCTACCACGGGCCCGGCCAGCTCGTCGCCTACCCGATCGTCTCGCTGCGGCCCTACGGCGACGACGTGCACGGGTACGTGCGGCGACTGGAGCGGGTGGCGATCGGCGCGCTGGCCGAGCACGGCGTCGCCGCGCGGACGATCGAGGGCCTGACGGGCGTGTGGACGGAGGGCGAGCCGCCCGGGCCGGGAGCCGGCCCCGACGCGGCGCGGAAGATCGGCTCGATCGGGCTGCACGTGAGCCGGGGGGTGACGACGCACGGGCTGGCGATCAACGTCAACAACGACCTGCAGCCGTTCGAGTGGGTCGTCCCCTGCGGAATCGACGACTGCAGGGTGACCTCGCTCTCGCGCGAGCTCGGCGCCGAGCAGGACCTCGACGGCTTCGCGGGGACCGTCGCGGCGCGCTACGCCGCGGTGCTCGAACGCGCCGCGGTGGAGACCGAGCCCCGGGCCCTGGGGCTCGACCTCGCTAGGCTCGGAGTCCCGTGAGCAGCCCCGCCGAGAGCACCGACGCGCCGCCGGCCGACGCCGCCGGGCGCGTCCACGTCACCCGCTCGCGCGCCAAGCCGGGCGGGACCGCGGCCGACGGCTCGGGCGCCGTCCCCTTCCGCCGCGCCCGCAAGCCGCCGTGGCTGAAGGTGCCGGCGCCGGGCGGGCCGACCTACCGGCGGCTGAAGGCGGAGATCGGCGCCGAGGGGCTGAACACGGTCTGCGAGGAGGCCAACTGCCCCAACGTCGGCGAGTGCTGGGAGCGCGGCACGGCGACCTTCATGATCCTCGGCGACGTCTGCACGCGGCGCTGCGGGTTCTGCAACGTGCAGACGGGCGTGCCGACCTGGCACGACCCGCTGGAGCCGCTGCGCGTCGCCAACCAGGTGAAGCGGATGGGCCTGCGCCACGCCGTCGTCACCTCGGTCGACCGCGACGACCTGCCCGACTACGGGGCGGGCGCCTTCGTCGGCACGATCCGCTCGATCCGCCTGCAGGCGCCGGGCTGCAAGGTCGAGGTGCTGACGCCCGACTTCCGCGGCCAGGAGATGCCGCTGGCGAAGGTGATCCACGAGCGGCCCGACGTCTTCAACCACAACGTCGAGACCGTGCCGCGCCTCTACCCGAAGGCGCGCCGCGGCTCCCGGTTCCCGCGCTCGGCCCGGGTGCTGAAGACGGCGAAGGAAATGGGCGGGCCCGACGTCGTCACCAAGTCCGGCCTGATGGTCGGGCTCGGCGAGTCCTTCGAGGAGATGATCGAGACCTTCGGCCTGCTGCGCGAGCACAAGGTGCAGGTGCTGACCGTCGGCCAGTATCTGCGCCCGACCGAGAACCACCTCCCGGTCGAGCGCTACTGGCACCCCGAGGAGTTCGAGGCGCTCGAGCGCGAGGCCTATGCGATGGGCTTCGAGTCGGTCGCCTCAGGGCCGCTGGTGCGCAGCAGCTACCACGCGGATCGGAATCTGCCCGAACGCCTGGTCGCGGCCGGCTGAAGCCGCCCTACAATCTGAGCTGAGGGGCCATAGCTCAGCTGGAAGAGCGTCCGGTTTGCATCCGGGAGGTCGCGGGTTCGAATCCCGCTGGCTCCACTGAGAGGTCTTCACATTTGACCTTCACCTATCTTCACGTTTGGACCGGACGAACCGTGCTTCGCGGGATTCAGATAGGCCAACACTGACCCGGCTTTACGGCGCTCGACATCCGCCTACAAGGCATCACGCAGACGGCTAGCCGCGTCGCCCTTCGCGGCGTTCAATAGCCGTCCAGCTAGGCCCACTTTCGGACCGTGAGATCTACGCGGTGCCGCCCACTGGTTGCCTGCCGATCTCGCCAGGGCGCCAGCCAGGGCAAACGGAAAGAGGGCGAGGGCGAGGCCCAAGACATGTGTGGCGACGCCGCTGGTGCTCGCCCACGGCTTATTCGCTTTCGGTGCTCCCGCGAATGGGCCGAGGTCAACGAGCTCCCTGCTGGCTGGGATCATTTTGTCCCTGATGGCCTTGATCCGGTCGGCATGCATCCCGACCGCGACGTTTATGCGTGCAACTGCCAGGTAGAGAAAGGCCGCCAGGGTTTGGAGGCCGACCAGCAGCGTAGCGATGACCGCCAAAGAGTCAGTAGTGCCAATAGAGTCGTCAATGAGCCGAGGCCCGGCAATTGCCGTAACCCCGAGCACGGCGGTGAAGAAAAAGTCGAGGTTCATAACCGCAATATCAGCAACGTTCGTCTAGGAGGGCTGGGAAATCCAGTGTGCCGCGACGCCGAGATGGCCGCCGAGCCGTTCGAGGTGCTGGTCGAAGTGGAGGATGTCGACCCCCACATGCTGGGCAGCAGCGGCGACGGTCAGGTCGGTGAGGGGAAATCGGTGGGCGCCGTGGGAGCCATTGCCCGCCAGCTCGCGCATCAGCGATAAGACCGCGCGCTGCACGCTGCGATCGAGCGGGACCTCGCGCAGGGCGTCCAGGGTGCACTCGACGGCCGCGATTCCATCGCTGCTTCGCGCGTCGACTATCAGCTCGTAGCGAACCGGCCAGCACCAACGCACGTCGCCGCGCTCGATTGCGGCCAGCAGGAGATCGCGAGCGCTTGCGTCGCGGCGTGCCTGCATCCAGGCAGACGTATCCGCCAGCACCGGCCCAGTGCCGTCCCAGAGGCGACTCGCCATCAGGGGGCGGGCAGCGCGTTGAGGCGGTCGACGGCGCCGAGGTCGAGGTCGAACTCGGCGGAGTCCATAGCCTCGAACAGCGCTTCGGCCGCGACGCGACGGTTGCGTCCAGCCTCGAGCTCTGTCTCGGCGCCCTCGACAGCGAGGCGACGCAATAGGGTCGCGTCGGGCTCGCGGGTGCCGGTGGCGGCGCGAACCCGCGCCAATGCCTCGCCCAGCTCGGGGTCTGCGGTCACGGCGATTCGGGGGTGCTTGGAAGGCATTGCACGATCAAGTGTATCTCATGGGTGTTACTCCGACGCGACCTGGCGGATCAAGCGTTGACTCTCGCCTGGAGCGCGTGGCTCGAATGCCGTCCAGTTAGCCCCGCTGTTCACTGTGGGGTCGGCCAAGATCCGGGGTGGTGTAGTCGGCGGCGTCCCTGATGCCGGCCCTCTGACCGTTTCGCGTTGGAGCCAACCGCAAATGAAGCTGGGCTCGGCCAGTCCCGAGCACGCGAGCGGCGACGTAATAGCAGCAATCGGAGGTCCGGTCATAGACCGCGATCCAGTCAACTGTCTTGGCCGTATAGCACTTCGCGCGGCGAACTCTCCCGTTCGTCAGAGAGTGGGAGCGACAGCGCACCCCAATGACAACGCCATCCGACTCGGTGTATTTGACCTGCACGCGGTGGAGGATGCCTGCGTAGTCGGCGATCAGGTCGTAGTCGCAGTCCTCGCCGTAGGGAAATGAGAGGGCGCAGCCTCGATCGGCCAAGTCAGCGGCGACCTTGAGCTCAGCCAAGTCTCCTTTTTTCTTCAGCGGAGCCATCTCCGCCAAAAGGTTACTTAGACAACAGGACGCAAAATTCAGTCGTCGAAGTCGAAGTCCTTCGGGGGCTTCTGCTCGAACCAGAGCTGATCGTCCTCCGGGGCCTCCTCGAGGAAGTCCGGCGTCTCCTCGAGCACGTCCTCCTCGTCGCCGGAGGGGGTCAGGTGCTCCGGCTGATCCGGCTCGGCCGACTGGGACTCCTTCGCCTTGGGCTCTTCGGCCTCCGGCTCCTCGGCCTCGCTGGCGGTGTCCTCGTACAGGGACTCCTCGTCCTCGGGCTCGCTCGGCGCCTCGAGCGCCTGGTCGAGCTCGTCGGAGAGGCGCTTCTCGTCCCAGAAGTCGTCGTCCTCCTCGTACTCCTCTTCCTCGGCCTCCTCAGCCGCGGGCTCGGCGGGCGCCTGCTCGGCCGCGGCGTCGCCCAGCTCCGCCTCGACGTCGAACATTTCGGTCGGCTGCTCGGCGATCGCCTCGCGCTCCTCGGTGCTCGGACCGCTGGAGATCTCGGGCTCCACTTCGGGAGGCTCGGAGATCGCCTCGTGTTCCATCGCAGGCGCCTCCTCCTCGGCGGGCGGCTCGGGCTCCGGCTCGGGGGCCTCCGGCTCGGCCCGCGGCGGCGCCTCCTGCAGATCGGCGACGTCGGGCCGCCGCGACCGCGGAGCGTCCTCCTCCCCCTCCAGCTCGGGCTGCGCCATGAACTCGGTCGGCGCCTCCGCCGCAGGATCGGAGCCCGATTCCTGCTCGCCAGGCCGTTCCGCGGCGCCGAACGCCTCGTCCTCGAGCTGCTTCAGCTCGTCCTCAGCCGCGCCGTGCTGGCGCTTCAGCTCCAGGTGCTCTTTGATCGCGTCGTCGAGAATTCCCATGTCGATCCCCGGGGAAGCTAAAGCCTATGGGGTTATCGGCAGACGTGCGGAACCTCTGGGACGATCCTCCCAGGCTTCGGTCAGAGTCGATTATGGTTGCCCGACGATGGCCGGGAGCTTCTCCGCCGAGACCCGTCGCGCCGGCGCCCTGCCGCGCCTGGCGCTGGCGCTGGCGTCGGTCGTCGTCGGGCTGGCGGCTCCGCCGTCCGCCGCCTCCGCGGCGGGCTGGCAGCCGCCGGTGACCCTGTCGGCGCCCGGCGACCGCGCCCAACGGCCCGAGCTGGCCTTCGATCGTCGCGGAGTCGCGCTCGTCGTCTGGCGGCAGGCGGGCGACATCCAGGCGGCGCTGCGGCCAGGCGCGGGGTTCCGCGCGCCACAGACGCTCGGCCCCGGCGGAAGCCCGCAGGTGGGCTTCGACGCGAGCGGCGACGCCACCGTGCTCTGGGTGCGCCGCGGCGACGAAATCGGCGGTGGGTGCAGCCTCTGCGTGGAAGTCGCGGACCGGCCGGCCGGCGGCCCCTTCGGCCTCCCGCAGCTGGTCCCGGTCGAGGGCGCGTACCCGGCTCTGGCCGTCGACCCGGCAGGGGACGCGCTCGTCCTCGTGCGCCACCCTGGCGGCTCAGCCAAGCCGATCCTGGCGGCCTTCCGCCCGGCCGGCGGCGCCTTCGGCGCCGTGCGGAAGCTCGCCGGGGGTCTGACGAGCGAACCGCTGGTTGCCCTCGACCGGCGCGGGGGGGCGGTCGCCATCTGGTCGCGCGGCGTCCACATCGAGGGTGCGTTCGCGCGCCGCGGCGGCCGCTTCGGCAAGGTGCGCTTCGTCGGCCCCGGCGACATCCCTCAGCTGGCCGTCGATGCGCGCGGCGACGCGCTCGCCGTCTGGCGGCTCGGCATCCCCCCGAAGGCCCGCGTGCTCGCCGCCTTCCGTCCCGCCGGCGGCCGCTTCGGCAAGCCACAGAGGATCTCGAGCTCCGACGCCGGCGAAGAAACCCACGGGGCGCTGGACAGCCGTGGCAACGCGCTGGCGATCTGGCGCCGCCGCGACCGCAACGGCCACGACAACTGGGTGGAGGCCGCCTTCCGCCCCGTCCGCGGCCGCTTCGGCAAGCCGCAGCGGCTCTCCCGCCGCTCGGCCGGCGCCACCGGCGCGCAGGTTGCCTTCGACCGGCGCGGCAATGCCCTCGCGATCTGGGCGCTGCGGCTCAGGCACGACCGGGGGACGCTGCTGCAGGCCGCCTACCGGCCGGCCGGCGGCCGCTTCCGCAAGCCCCGCACGATCGCCCGCAGCGAAGGAATAGGCGTCATCCGCCTCTCCTTCGCCCCCAGCGGCGAAGCGCTGGCGGCGTGGGAAGACTTCGGATCCGGCCAACTCCCGGGCCCCGGCTCCCGCATCCGCACCGCCGCCTTCGTCCCCACCCGCTGACGGGCGCCGCCCGAACAACCCCAACCCCCAGACGGCTATCCTTGGCCCCGAGTCGCCAATCCCCGGCGCCTCGCCCGCGGGGCTAGGGGCTTTCAAGCGCCGCGGCGAAGACCGCCGCGGCGCTAGGGTGGCGGGTATGACCCACGACGGTCAGCAGGCAACAGACTTCGTCAGGCGTTTCGCGGAGTTCTGGCAGGCGCCCGCGGTGGAGCGACTCGACACGGTCCTGGCTTCCGACGCTCGCCTGTCCGCGCCGATGACGCCGACGACGCAGGGGCTGGAGGCCGGCAAGCGCGCCTTCGCCGAGCTCTTCGAGTTGATCCCGGACATGACCGCCGAGGTCCACCGCTGGGGTGCGACCCAGGACGGCGTCCTGATCGAGTTCACGGTTCGCGGCACGGCCGGCGGGGCCCCGGTCTCCTGGGAGTCGGTCGACCGCTTCGTCCTCGACGAGGACGGGCTCGCAACCGAGCGCTTCACCTATTTCGACTCTCTGCCGCTGATGCTGTCCCTGCTGCGGCGCCCCCGGGCGTGGCGCGGCTTCCTGCGCAGCCGCATCAAGCAGACGCGCCGCTGAGCGGAGGCGCACGATGCCGCAGGTCGAGGTCAGAGCGGGGACGATCTACTACGAGGACACCGGCGGCGCCGGTCCCACCCTCGTTCTCGTGCCGGGACTGGCGATGGATCACCGCCAGTGGGAGCGGGTCGTCCCAGAGCTGCGCGACCGGTTCCGGAACTACCCTCCGGGCATGGGCGGCTGGATGGCATGGCTCTCGGCGAAGCTGCCGGGCGGGCTGGCGATCACGCGGCAGGTGCTGCTGCGGCCGCGGCTGGCACGGCTGCCCTTCCTCTTGCGCTCAACCCGCCCGCGTGCTGGTGGTCAGCACGATGATCGCTCCCGAGGTGAATCTCTATCCGGATTCCGGCAAGTTGGGGATGAGGGAGCGACGCGACCCTCCCGCTAGAGGAAACGTCGGTCGGTCCGCGCGGCCGGCACCCGCCGGTGCTGCTCGAGCACCCCGGCGTGGATCGTCATGTAGTCGACGCCCTGGCGGGCCTGGCGCTCGATCGTCTCGAGCAGCAGCTCCGCCGTCAGGTCCTCGATCGCCTTCACGGACTCGAGCGCCTCGTAGATCGGCACCGTGCCGATCGGCATGCTCGCCTCGGCGAGGATCGCCTCGCGCGTCTCCACTATCCGCTTGCCGGTCGAGAGGTCCATCACCGTGTCGGCGCCCCAGCCCTGGGCGAGGCGCAGCTTCTCCACCTCCTCGGCGAGCGAGGAGCTGGTCGGCGAGGAGCCGATGTTGGCGTTGACCTTGACCCGCGCGCGCAGCCCGATCGCCATCGGGTCCAGGCGCTCGTGATGGACGTTGGCGGGGATGATCATGCGGCCGCGGGCGACCTCCTCGCGGACCGTCTCGGCGGGCAGGCGCTCGCGTTCGGCGACCCGTTGCATCTCCGGCGTGATCTCGCCCCGGCGCGCCAGACCCAGCTGCGTGCGGCACTTGGCGTCGGCGGCGAAGGTGGTGCGGTGCTTATAGGACATGTCTGCTCCCTTCGCTGGCATTACCCAGATCAGGTTCGGCGGGTCGGCGCTAGGCAGCGCCCTCTCAGCCCCTCGTCAGGGACCCCCCGGGATTGCGTTGACCCTGACCGTACTACGAGGGACACGAGCACCGACGCCGACGGGCCATTCTGCCACCCGGATTGAAGAAGTGGCAGAAACGATGTAGATCGCCGCATATCGCGGCGCATCGGGAGTAAACTGGCGACGCTGTTCCCGCCGATTGCCAGGTAGAAACCCCGGCAAATCGGCGGTTTCGGGGCTATAGCTCAGTTGGAAGAGCGCCTGGATCGCACCCAGGAGGTCGCCGGTTCGAGTCCGGCTAGCTCCACTATGCGGAAGTCCCTGCAAGGCGGGGACTTCCGCATTTCCAGGTCTTTTCCAACCGGGCCTGATTTCGCGCTCCATTCGAGGCACTAGTGCCTCGAATCGCGGCGATGCGCGGGGATTAGCGGGGATTTCGGACTATTCCGCCTCGCTTTCGGGCGGCGGCGGAGCTACGGTCGGCCGACCGACATAAGCAAGTGCCCCGGCGGCGCTGACACGCCCCGGGGCCGGCACCGAAGCCAGAGACTTCGATGCAACGGAAACGGTACTGCCGTTGCCCCCACCGGGGCGGCATCGGGGCCGGCTTCGGTGCCCTACCGAGAGGAGGGGCGCCGTGCCCGCCACCACGATCACCATTAACCGCACCCAGCGCGACGGGCTCTACGAGCTGGTCCGCAACCACCTCGGCTCCGTGGGCGACCTCTATGACGCGCTGGAGCGCGACAAGGACTTCGCCAAGGCCGCCCGGCTCGGCCTGGAGTTCAGCGAAGACTTCAAGCTGCTGGAGGACATCGGCTGGGGCGAGGACGAGGGCCGGGACAGCTTCGAGCTGACGACGCCGGCGCACGACCTGATGGAAGTGCTGGAGCGCCTGCACGGCGAAGCCGGCATCGTTCTCTCCGGGGAACAGGAAAGCGCCGAGGACGTCGAGACCGACAGGCGCTTCCAGCGGGGCTATGACGTCTGCGAGAAAGTCCTGGCCGAGCTCGACCCGCGGGCGGGCGATCGGGCATGACCCCGACCCTCACGATCGTCGCCGACGAGCGCGAAGCGCTGCACGGGCTGCTGCTCCGGCGACTGACGATCCTCGCCGAGCGCGATCGCGAGCTGGCCGAGAGGGAAGGCGTCACCGTCAAGCAGCTCTACGAGCTGTTCGGCGACGACCTGCGGCTGTTCGACGAAGTTGGGCTGGGGTTCCTGATCGAGCGAAACGCCGTCGAGCTGACCATGCCACGAGAGAGGCTCGTCGCGGTGCTCAAGCGCCTGCGCCGAGACGCGCGCCGCGCCCCTTGCGAAGAGCGCCACGAGCGCGAGCCGCAGGAAACGGGCGAGGAGCGCTGGGAGCGCTTCCGTCGCGCGGTCGTCGTCTGCGAGGAGCTGCTGGTCCGGCTCGACTCTGAGCAGAAAGCAAACGAAGCACAAGGAGACGAAGCAGCATGAAAGAGAAGCAGTCAGCAGAGAAAAGGAAGAAAAATGGCCGGAGCAACCCGGCAAGCAAGCCGTCCGGAAAAACGGCCAAAGCGAAATCGAAAAACGGCCGCCTCGGGCCGGGAGGGCTGGACAAGCTCGTCCTCGCCCACATGCGCCAGCACAAGGGGGAGGCGCCACACACCGCGAGCGCGATCGGCAAGGCGATCGAGCGCTCCTCGGGCGCGGTGGCGAACTGTCTGGTTCGCCTGGAGAAACAGGAGAAGGTGCGGCTGGCCAAGCCGAAGCCGCGCTCCTATGCGCTCGCGGAGGCGAAGCGGCGATGAGGCGCCGATGCCGCAGCGGGAGATGCGAATCCTCGGGGGCCGGGGCGCTCGCAGGGAGCGGGCGGGGCATTCCGACGCCGGAAGTCCCCGCGCGCTGCCTCGGTCCCCGAGGACTCGCGCCCGAAGGACGGTGGGCGCAATGAGCGGGTGGAGATGCCGGCCGGGGAACGGGTCCGTTCGCAGCGTTCCCTTCCCCGAGCCGACACCGCCCGGGCTCAACCACCTCGTGGTGACGGGCACCGTCTGCGGCGAGGCGCGACAGGCCCGCGGCCCGCAGGGAGACGTCGTCGCTCTCTTTGAGATGGCGTTCCCGGTCCGAGATCCCTAGCGACCCCAGCAGCTATGGACGTGGGCGAGCTGCGAGGTGGAAGTCCCCGAGCCGCTGGCGGAGCGGAGCCTCCCAAGCCTCCAGGTGGGTGCGCCCGTGCTGGCGGGCGGCCAGCTTGGCGAGCGCGAGGACGCCGAGGACAGGGGCCAGCGTGGCGTGATCGTCGCCGCCATCGTCCACCCCGGCAACCCGCCGAGCGACTACCCAAGCGGGCTTCTCATCCCCGGCAATGGCTAGCTACGACGCCACAGCGGGGTCGCCACCATTGGCGGTTGTTCGAGGGTCGGAGCGCAGGCCACAGGGAGGGGCTGCTCCCGCGCTGGCTGTGGGAGCCGCTTCCTGCTCCGGCCCTCGAAGAGCTGCAAATGGCGACCGCGCACGGGCGTCCTCTTGAGGCACGATTGTGGAGGCGCACCTCGAGCCAGGCCGATGCGTCGAGTGCGGGCGCGAACTGCTCGACGTCGAGCCGGGCGCCGACCCGCCGAGTCGGTGCGAGGATTGCCTGCCCGAAACCGGACCCGGCAGCCCGTTTGCCGACCGGCTCTCGATCAACCTCCGCCAGCTTCGCCTTCGCGCAGGCCTCTCGCCCGGTGAACTCGCCGAGGCGGCCGGGCTCCACGAGAGCACCATCTCTGGACTGGAAGGAGAGGGTGGCCACGACCTGCGCTTGGTCACGGCATTGAGGCTCGTAGGCCCGCTGGGCGTCTCGCTCGACCAGCTCGTCGAGCGCATCTTCTGGAACCCAGGTCAGGTCACGCGCGGGTCTAAGCGCCCGCCGAGCGAACGGCTCAGCGGCTTCTTTCTCGTCGTGCCCGGCAACGTCCCTGTCTTCGAGCCGGCACCGCCGCCGGAACCCGTTACAACGCGCCAGGAGGCCGCCGCGATCCTCGGCGCCAACGTCCGCATCGCTCGCGAGCGGCGCCACCTGACCCAGCGTGCGCTCGGTAGCTCCTCGGGCGTGAGCAAGGCCGGGCTCTCCCTGATCGAGCGGGGCGTTCGGGAGACGTCGATCAAGACGCTATGCGAGCTAGCGCGCTCGCTGGAAGTACCGCCCGACGTCCTGCTCCAGGGGATCACCTGGAAGTCCTCGCCGTTCCAGCGCCAGAGAAGCCGCGCGCGTTGCCCCGGTCGCAGCCGCGACGACGCGATCCACCGACTATGGAACGAGGACAAGACGGCGCGGGAGATCGCCCGAGCCTTGGGGACCTCGCCCGGAACGGTGTCAGCCACCGTCCATAGGCTCAGAGAGCGTAGCGAGCACCTCAGCTATCGCCGTCAGCCGACGCGCGCCGTGGCCGTGCATGAACGAGCACGTCGTCGTCGGATGGCGTGTCAGTCATCGCCGCCCGTCGAACCCGCAGCCGATGCTGTCCCGGCGGAGCCAGCCGGCAACGATCAGGCCTCCAACGAGGAGGTCGCGAAGCGAATCGGCGAAAACGTCGCGAAATGGCGTGCGGTAGCCGGCCTCAGCCTGCGTGAGCTGGAACAGGCGACCGAGACCCATTTCAGCCACATCGCCCGCATCGAGAAGGGGCGGACGGCGGTTCCCCAATTGGCCCTCATCCTCAAACTGGCCGGCAGTCTGAACGTGCGGTGCAGCCTCATCACCGCGGGCGTGGTCTGGACCGCGGCCTCCGGCGCATTCCAGGTTCTGGAGATGCCAGCCGAGCCGCAGACCGCGCTGAGTCGCTTGGGAGAGAACGTGCGCCGCGCGCGGTACGGGCTCGATCTCTCCCAGCAGGCACTCAGCGACATCGCCTCGATGAGTCGCGGCGACCTCGTCGACTTCGAGCGCGGCAGCCGCAACTTCAGGGTCTTCACGGCCATACGACTCGCCGGCGCCCTGCGTGTCGCCTTTTCCGAGCTGTTTGCCGCCGTGGCGACCTGGCATATCCGCCCGCTCGCCCCGCCGGAGTTCCTGCCGGGAGAAGCGCCGACCAAAGCTGAACGCGACCAGTTGCTTATCCGGCTCTGGGGGGAAGGGTGCCCGGAACCGGAGATAGCCGAAGCCTTGGACTTGAGCCGATGTTCGGTCGGCCCATACGTTCGCGACCTGCGCGACGCCGGAGAGGATCTTCCCCTATCGCCGCGCACCGCGAACCTTGGTGGAGGTGGCCGCCCGCCAACGGCGAGGTGCCTGCACCTAGCGACCGGAGGCGCCTTCCATCGGGTGTTGTCCGGAGCCCCCAGACCCCGGCTTCTCCTCGCCCCTCAAGTCGGCAGCCTGCGTCGCGGCCTCGTCCATCCGCGGCTGATCTACCCCGACCTGACGGAGTCCTGTTTCTAGAGTCCTTCGGCACCAAGGAGGATTCCAGATGCGCCGCAGGTACCCAGCAGAGGTTCATGCAGTCCGGGTCAGCCTGCCGGCGCACGAAGCCAAGCTCGCCGAATACGAAGAGCTGCGGGAAAACGCCGCCGATGTCGCCGAGGGCATCCCCGAAGGCCCCCGAATCTCGCTACGGGCGGGGATCGAGGCGGAGCGGATCTGGGTCGAATTCTGGTTGAGGCTGCGCGGCGAGGCCGAATCGGCCTAGGGAGCGTCGTCCCATAGGCGGGCGCTGAGTCCACCCGCGCCGGCCCGCCGCGAGACACGGCGGCATCTCAGCTCAGCCAGGAATATCAATCCAGCGCACGATCAGCCCATCGCGCACTTCGTGAAAGGCCGGTGGGGCCGGGGGAGGATCGCTGGCGAGAAGAGCAATCACCTCGCCTGGCCCATGCAGGTGCTCCTCTATCGCGGTCGTCCAATGGACATCGGGGTCAAGCAGGCGTTCCAACCGGCCCCAATCGCGGCGCTCAATCGTGGCGAGCACATCACTGACCGCAGGTACCTGCTCCGCCACGGTTAGGTCGCCTCCAGATGCCCAGTCACGTTTTGAAGCTGCTCAGTGCGCATCGGTCAAGTTCAGTGGCGCTGGGGCAATCTCGCGAGTGAACTCCCGCATCAACGCTGCGAGCGACCCGGGGTTGGACATCCCTTGCGCATCACCTTGACCGCTGCCGGCGAGCGCGAACAGCCTTTCGACGAACTCCTGCCAGCGCAGCGCCGGTCGCATCTGGATACGGAGATGCGCTGGCTTCGCGCCGACGTTGCGGGCGGCGTGCGGCGTCCCCGGCGGCGCGACGATCGAGTCGCCTGGCCCCGCAGTCCGCTCGACCGCGCCGATCTCGAACCTGACGTTTCCGGAGATCACCTCCCACCGCTCCTCCATCGCGGGGTGTATGTGCGCAGGTGTGCCGTGGTCGGCCTGAGCCCAGAAGTCGTCCATCTCCAAGAGCTCTCCGTCGGTTTCCGCTGCTGTCCGAAGGAAGACGATCCGCTCCCCGGTTGCGGTGTTCGTGACTTCCCTCGCCATCAGAGTCGCCCCAGCGCCCGCCACAGCTCCTGGGTATCGCCGACTACCCAGGCTTCCTCAATCATCCCGCCCGAGAGTCGGAAGAAGGCGGCGCCGCAGTACTCCACATGGGCGCCGGTCGGCTCGATCTCGCCAAGTAGTCCCCGGTGCGTGCCGTTCCAGGTCATGCGCGTCACGACACGATCGCCCGTCGCGAGAATCTCGTCGATTTGGTTGTGCCAGTCCGGGAAGGCTCTGCGGATCGTCTTGACGTAGCGCTGGAACTCCTCGCGCCCCACAAGAGTCGTGCCGAGCGATCCACGAAATCGCAGCCCGACGGAGACGATCTCCTCGGCGACATCCAAACCGCCACTCATTCCAAAGCTCCTCGTAGAAGCGCCGGACAACGGCTTCGTTGGCGTCGGTGCTCATTTCGTCCGCGTCAGCCTATGGGGCCAGGCGTGAGCAATGCCACCCGTCCGCGCTGGCCACGTAGGACAGCCGCTCGTGGAGGCGGTCGGCTCCTTCTGTCCAGAACTCGATGACATCCGGCGTGATGCGCTATCGGGCCTCGGCCGGCTTGACGCCGATCAGAAGCGCCATCTCGAGCCACTTCCAGTAGCAGTCGGCGTCATCGAAGCCGAGCTCGCGCAGCCACCCGAGCTGCGTCTCGACATCGAGCAGGCGGTCAGATGGATCCGCATCCTCGAGCGGCACGCCGATCGCCGCGAAGAACGCTGCGTGCAGGCGATCGGTCGCTGACGCCACGTGCTCGAAGTTCGCGAACACCCCACCGGGGTTGAGCAGGTCGAACACCTCGCCGTAGAGCGAGCGCTTGCGCTCGTGCTCGAGATGGTGGATGGCCATTGACGAGACGACGGCATCGAAGCGCCCAAGCGCGGGCAGCGGCTCAGCGAGATCGTGCTTGACCAGCTCGACGCGATCGTCGCCGGTAAAGCGCGCCCGCGCAGCCCCAAGCATGAGCTCGGAGAAGTCGAGGCCCACGCCGAGCAGCTCAGTACGGTCGGCCTCGAGCAGGGCAAGCAGGCGTCCGTCGCCCGTCCCGAGGTCGAGGATGCGCCGCACGTCGCGAGGCAGATGCTCGAGCAGGACGCCCTCGCCCTCTGCGCGGTGCGGGAACTCATCCGCTCGGTCGAGATAGCTGGTGACTCTCTGCGCATCGCTCGTCCAGTCCTCCCCGGCCATGCCTTCCATTATCGGGTTCTCTCGCGAGCCGTATCCCGCGTCTGTGAGATGGCGCACTCGCCAAATTCTTCGTTGCCTCGAGCAACTTGCCCAGATACGGTGCCCCCGTCTGCGATCCGGAATGGACCGGACGGCGTAGAAAGGCTGAGCAAGATCCCCAGCACGCTGAGATCTCCTGTCATCTCTCAGATCCTCGACCGGCTTCACGCCCAGGCCGAGCGCGAGGACCCGCTTGCCAAGCAGCGAGTACAGGCACGTGAGGCAGAGCTTGGCGAGAGGCTGCGCCAGGAGCGACGCTATGAGCTCTACGGCGAGGCGCCGCTCGCGATCACCCGCGAGGTCGGAAGGCTGTTGTACGTGCTGACCCGAACCCGTCGGGTACGGAGGGTCGTGGAGTTCGGGTGCTCCCTCGGTATCAGCACGATCTACCTTGCGGCCGCCATCCGAGACGGCGGGGACACCGGGGAGGTCATCACCACGGAGCTATTGCCGGAGAAGATCAGCGCGGCGCGCGACAACCTGGCGGAGGCGGGGCTTGGGGACCTTGTCCAGTGGAGAGAAGGGGATGCGCTGGAGACGCTCAGACAGCTCCCGGAGGGCGTCGACCTCCTCTTCCTCGACGGTCGCAACGACCTCTACCTCTCGGTGCTCGAACTGGTCGAGCCAAACCTGGCACCCGCAGCGCTTCTGGTGGCGGACCTGAACACCGAGGACCCGGATCTTCACCCGTTTCTGGACTATGTCCGCGATCCCGACAACGGCTACTCATCGGTGGAGATCCCACTCACGGACGGAGTCGAGGTGTCGGTTAGATCAGCAGTGGGACGCCAGTACCTGGACTTGATCGCCGAGCTGCACCGGCGCCAGGGCGAGATGTATGCCGGGGGCTCGATCGACCGGGTATTGGAGCTACTGTCGCCGGACATCATCTGGCACGTGCCGGGCAAGAGCCCGATCGCCGGTGACCATCGCGGCGCCAAGCAGGTGATCGACTACTTTGAGAGGCGTCGCCAGCTTGCAAACGCCACCATGCGCATGCATCCGGGCGACGTAATCTCCGACGGCGACGCGGTAGCGCAGTTCGTAGACGGGACGGCAGTTCTGGATGGTGAGCAGGTCTCCTGGCAGACGATCGGGATCTATCGAGTCGACGTCGAGCATCGCTGGATTCGCGAGGTCTGGCTCGTGCCGCTCGACGGCGAGCTGTTCGACCGGATCTGGTCGGGGTGACGGGCAGTCGAGGGTCGATGCTGCACGAGATCGCACCTGACCTCTGGGTTGCCGAGGAGCGGCTTCGCTATCTCGGCTTCGAGATGGGGCGGCGCATGACTGTCATCCGATTGGCCGGCGGCGCGCTGCTCGTCCACTCCCCGGTCAGCTTGAGCGCTCAGCTGAGAGGCGAGCTGGCGAAGTTCGGAGACGTCCGCGTCGTCCTGCCGGCGAGCATCCTGCACGGCCACCTCTACATGGAGCAGTACCGCAACGCCTATCCGCGGGCGAGGCTGTTCGGGGCGTCGGGTCCCGAGCGCAAGCGGCCCGATCTGCGCTTTGACGGGATGCTCGGAGACTCGCCAGAGCCCGACTGGAGCGACGATCTTGACCAGAAGCAGCTTCGAGGGCCACCGGGTGGCCGGCCGGGTGCTGAACGAGGTCGAGCTCCTCCATCGCCCGACCCGCACCCTGATCACTGGCTACCTCTGCTTCAACATCGGCCCCGGGTGGCCGCTGAGGATCCGCCTGCTGGCGTGGGGGTCGCGGATGCGCCCACGGCTCGGTCCGACGGTCGCCTTCCGGCTGGGCATCCGCGACCGCGAGGCCGCCAGGCGCTCGGTCGAGCGGATCATCCTCGAGTGGGACTTCGACCGCATCCTGCCCGGCCACGGCGAGATCGTCGAGACGGCGGCAGGGACAAGTTCAAGAGGATTTCGTCTGGCTCCTTCGATGATGGATGAGATCGTGGTCATCCGCGAGGGCGAAGGGCCGGAGGTTCTGCTCGTTCACGGCGGCGCGAGCCCGGCGAGGACGTGGTCGGGACTTGCGCCCTTGAAGGGTCGTTGGACGCTGGCTACCGTCCACCGGCGCGGCTTCCCGCCAAGCCCACCGGCCCCGGACGGGCGCCAGGACTTCGATATCGACGCCACCGATCTCGCGCCGCTGCTCGATCGACGTCCTCACGTCGTCGCGCACTCCTACGGCGCACTTGGAGCATTGATCGCGGCGGCGCGCGAGCCGGCACGGGTGCGGTCGCTGACACTGATCGAGCCGCCGCTTTTCTATCTGGTCCCCGGCGATCCCGAGCTGGCGCGCTTTCAGCGCATGGGCGACGAGTCCCTGGCTAACGGCCTCGACACGAACCCCGCGACGCTGCGTGAGTTCCTGCGGGTCGCGGGCTCGCCCGTCCCGGATACCGGGCCGCTTCCCGAGAACGTCGTCCAGGCCGTTCGCCGCGCTCACGGCAGTCGATCGCCGAGCGACGCGCGCCCGAGGCTCGACGTCCTGCGCGACGCGGACATCCCCGTGCTGGTCGCCTCCGGCGGCCACGCCTCCTTCCTAGAGCGCGCGGCCGATGCGCTCGCGGCCGAGCTGCACGCGCAGCGACTGGTCGTCCCCGGCGCCGGGCACTTCGTCGCCGCGGCGCCGGGTTTCTGCGAGCGCCTCGGGCGGTTCCTTTTCTCGGTCAACTGAGCGTCGGGCTTCGGGCCGTCACAGCCGCTCGGCCACCTCTGCCGAGCCGAGCAGATGGACGCCGATGCCGGCCAGCTCCCCTTCGCCCCGCTCGTACAGGCCCGAAACGGCATCGCGCGCCACCACCACGCGGAAATCGCGCTCGCTGGCCTCGTAGATTGAGGTACGCGGGCAGTTGGGGAAGTTGCAGCCGCAGAAGATCAGCGTCGTCACGCCCTGATCGCGCAGGTGTTCCTCCAGCGGCGTTTCGTAGAAGGCTCCCCAGCGCGGCTTGTAGATCGCCGACTCCCGTGGGCCGAGGGCCTGCACGCCGCCTGAGAGCAGTGACTCGTCCTCCAGGGTGAGGTCGGGGTCGGGGAGGAGGGGCGGGGCGAGCTGGGAGCCGGGCGTTCCCGGCGTCAACACGTGGCCGCCTTCCTCCACTTCCTTGCGGCGGCATGGGTCGACGTTGGCGCCGTCGGCTCGGTAGAGGCGCACGACGTGCACGATCGGCCGGCCTGCGTCGCGAAATGCGTCTACCAGGACCCGTATGGGGTCGAGCGCCGCAGAGGTTCCCGCAATCTCCAGCGGCCCGCCGTCGAGGACGTCGCGCTGCGTGTCGATCGTGATCAGTGCGGCGGTCGGGAAGTCCGGGTCCGTATAGGGGTTGCTCACCGCAGAATGAGTCTAGACAGCCGACGAGGCCCTCATACCGAGAGCACGGTGGCGACGACGAAGCAGGTGGTGGAAACGCCGGTAATGATCGCTGGCGCGTAGAACCAGAAGCGCAGCGAAAGCGCGAGGTAGATGCCGGAGAAGACGAATCGCAACACGCATAGCTCGCCTTACCGGGGATGCAGAGAGTGCGTCGCGACGGTCAGCGGCATATTCCGCGTCATGTCAAGTCCAGCCTGGCGGCGGACCTGAGGAGACACCCGGCCGGCGTCACACAGCCACCGAGTTGCGCGTCGGTCACGCCAACCTGACTCACTGTGTCGAAGCCCTGAAGTTCTGGCAGCGCTCGAGGAAGGCGTCGGCCAAGTGTGGCGCACTTGCGAAATGGAGGTGAACGTAGCTGGCCAGTACGTTGCCAACGCAATAGCCCTCCTGGCTTTTCTCGCCGCGGGTCGTCCGTAGCTCGTAGCTACGCTCAACTGCTGTTTCACCAGCGATCTCTGAGTGGTGGAAGAGGTGCCCACGGGCAGTTCGGCCCTCTCCGAACAGCCCGTCGGTGGTTTCGACCTCGACGTAGGCGAGCTTCAGCGGAGCAGGCATCTTTGTGTTGAAAGGCAGGACGCTGCAGAGTGGATAGGCCACTTCCTCGAGCTCGAGCTTGTCGCCCAAGTACATCAGCCCGCCGCACTCCGCGTAGATCGGCCCGCCCGCGCCGGCGAACTCGCGGATCGCTCCCTTTGCTGTTGTGTTGGCCGCGAGCGCGGAGGCGTGCAGCTCGGGATAGCCGCCGCCAATGTAGAGGCCATCGAGGTCGGCCGGGAGAGGGTCGGCGATCGGCGAGAACTCGACCAGCTCGGCCCCCGCCTGCTCGAGCAGCTCGAGGTTGTCAGCGTAGTAGAAGCAGAAGGCTTCATCGCGGGCGACCCCAATCCGCGCAGTCGGCTCTGGGGTCGCCGCAGCGACCGGGAGCGCCGGCCGCTCGGTGCGTGCGGCTTCGAGCATCCTGTCGAGGTCGACGTGCGCTTCGACTAGCGACGCCAGCTGCTCGGCGTAGTCCCGCCGCGCCTCGTGCGGCAGGTGGAGGCCGAGGTGACGCTCGGGCACTGCCATGTCGGCGGCGCGAGGGATGGCGCCGAGGATCGGCACGTCTCCCGCGACGGCTTCGCGGATCATCTCGGCATGCGCCTCGCTGCCGACGTTGTTGAGGATCACGCCCGCCATGCGCAGATCGGGGTCGAAGCTTGCGAAGCCGTGGATCAGCGCCGCAGCGCTGCGGGCCATCGCGCTTGCGTCGATCACGAGCACGACCGCGAGCCCGAGCATCTTCGTCATCTCGGCGGTGCTGCCGCGATCGCTCCCACCCTCGCTGCCGTCGAAGAGGCCCATCACCCCCTCGATCACCGCCGCGTCAACGCCGGCGCTGGCGCGGGCGAAGCAGGCTCGGTTGGTGTCCGGGTCGAGCATCCAGCCGTCGAGGTTGCGCGAGGCGCGACCGGCGGCTTTGGTGTGGTGCAGCGGGTCGATGAAGTCGGGGCCGACCTTGAACGGCTGCACCGTCAGTCCCCGCCGTGCCAACGCCCCGATCAGACCGAGCGTGACGCTTGTCTTGCCGACGCCGCTGTGGGTCCCGGCGACGACGATCGCGCTGAACGGCGAGGCGGCGGACGTCGAGTGTTTGGCGGGCATGCGGCCAGTCACGCTACCTCGCCGGCCAGCTGCGGCGTCGATCCTCGCCAGCTACAGTCAGCCCTGATGAGGATCGTCTCCTTCCTGCCGAGTGCGACCGACATCATCGCCGAGTTGGGCCTGCTCGACTCGCTCATCGGCATCTCCGATGACTGCAACTGGCCGCCAGAGGTGGCGGCCAAGCCGCTCGTCGCCCGCACGCGGATCGACGTCGACGGTCTGAGCGCCGCCGAGATCGACCGCCTCGTCAACGACTCCGCCTCCGAGAGCCACTCGCTCTACGCCGTTGACGCCGAGCTGATGGACGAGCTTGCCCCCGACCTCGTAATTACCCAGGATCTCTGCGAGGTCTGCGCCGTCTCCAGCGGCGACCTGAGCACCGCCTGCCCGCTCGGCACCGAGATTTACTCGATGAACCCGCGCACCTTGGACGAGGTGATCGCCAGCGTCACAGAGCTCGCCGAGCGTCTCGACGCACGCAACCGCGGAGTAGCCGTCGCTGAGACGATGAGGGCGAAGATCGAGGGGGTGCGCTCGGCGGTGGCCGGACGCGAGAGGCGGCGCGTCTTCGTTGCCGAGTGGATGGACCCACCCTACGGCTCAGGCCATTGGCTGCCCGAGATGGTCGACGCCGCGGGAGGAACGAACCTGCTGAGCAAGCCGGGTGAGTATTCCTTCGCAACGACCTGGGAGGCTGTGCTGGACGAGGGGCCCGAGCTGATCGTCCTCGCCGCCTGCGGCTTCAGCCTCGAGCAGGCGCTCGAGCGGACCGAGGAGCTGCGCCTGCCGGTGCGGACCGTCGCCGTCGACGGCGACGCCTACTTCTCTCGGCCGGCGCCGCGGGTCGCCGACGGGGTGCGCCAACTCGCCCACCTGCTGCACCCCGAGGCCGCCTCCGACCCCGGCCTTCCCTACACCGAGCTGCCACTCGCCACAGCACCGGCTCGGTAGGGCCCTTGCGCAGCGGCCTGCCCGGGCGCTAGGCTGCTGGCGCCGGGCACATATCCCCCGGCCGGTGTAGACGCAGCGAAGCCGGTGCGATTCCGGCGCTGTCCCGCAACTGTGATGCCCCTCCGGGGGATAAGCCAGGCCGCCTGCCCTGCGCCGAGCGAACAAGCCCTCGGAGGAAGGGCGGTTTCGTGCGGCGCCGCCGCCCGACCCGACCCCCTCCGCTGACGCGGAGGTTTTTTTATGACCAGATTCAGAGCCGGATGGTGGTCCGCGCTCGCTCTCATCGCGGTCGCGCTCAGCGCCTGCGGAGGAGCGCACGATCAGAGCGCCGCGACTGCGGCGGGTAAAGTCGGCTTCCCCGCGACGGTGGCGGCCGCGAACGGCAGGGTGAGAATCACCCAGCAGCCGCGGAGGATCGTTTCGCTCTCGCCGACGGCGACTGAGGACCTCTACGCCGCAGGAGCGGGAGGCCAGGTCGTCGCCGTCGACTCCTACTCGACCTATCCGCCCAAGGCGCCGCGCACGAAGCTCTCCGGTTACGAACCCAATGTCGAAGCGATCGCCACCTACCAGCCCGACCTGGTCGTCGTCGCTGAAGACACAGGCCACATCGTCGCTGAGCTCGGCAAGCTGGGGGTCCCGGTGTTGGTCGAGCCCCCGGCGCCGAATCTAAACGCCGCCTACGGCGAGATCGAACAGCTCGGCGAGGCGACCGGCCACCTCGGCGACGCAGGACGGGCGGTGGCCAACATGAAGCGCGAAATCGCGGCGATCGTGGCTTCGGTGCCCAAGCCTGGCAGGCCCCTCAGCGTCTACCACGAGCTCGACCAGACCTACTACTCGGCCACCTCGCACACCTTCATCGGCCAGATCTACAGGTTGTTCGGTCTGACCAACATCGCCGATCAGGCGAAGGGCTCGGGCGAATACCCGCAGCTCTCGGCCGAGTACGTAATCGCGTCAAACCCCGATCTGGTCGTGCTCGCCGACACGGTCTGCTGCAAGCAGAGCGCCGCGACGGTCGCCGCCAGGCCCGGCTGGGAGGAGATCGCGGCGGTCCGCGACGGCGAGGTGGTGCCGGTCGACGACTCGATCGCCTCGCAGTGGGGGCCGCGCGTCGTCCTCTTCGTCAAGAAGGTGGCTGACGCGGTGAAGGGGCTCGAGCGAACGTCGGGATGACGCCCCGCGCGCTCGACATGGCCGCTCGCGACGATCCGTGGGCGACGCGACGCTCGAAGCGCTGCGCCCTCTGCGGCCGGGCCTTCGGCTGCCGTCAAGGCGAGCCCGGATGCTGGTGCGAGTCGATCGAGTTGGACCGCGAGACGCTCGCGCAGATCCGCTCGCTGGCCGACGATTGCATCTGCCCCTCGTGCCTGGGCACCTTCGCGCGCCAGGGCCAGGGAGCCGATGCGCCGCCCGACGGCAAGGCACCGCCGCGCCGCGCCAGCCAGTGGGCGAAGGCGATACCGCACGCCGCGGTGCGGTCTCGCGGGGTGTCGCTCGTGTGGGGGGCGTGCGCGGCCGCGTTCCTGGTGGGCGCTCTCCTCCTCGGCCTAGTGATCGGCCCCGTCGGCATCGGGGCGGGCTCGATCGCAGGCTCGGCGCTCTCCCACCTCCCCTTGCTCGGCATGCACTCACGGTTGGCCGCGATCGACGAAGCGATCCTATGGCAGGTGCGCGCGCCGCGGGTCGTGCTCGCCGCCCTGGTCGGCGGCATGCTGGCGATCGCCGGCTCTGCCTACCAGGGCGTCTTCCGCAACCCGCTCGCCGATCCCTACCTGCTGGGAGTCGCGGCGGGCGCCGGCCTCGGCGCGACGCTTGCGATCGCCTACGTCAGCGCGGGGACCGGCGAGCTGCTGCCGCTGGCGGCGTTCGGCGGGGCGATCGTCGGCGTGGCGGGGACCTATGCACTCGGCCGCTCGGCGGGTGGCACCGGCGGGACGGCCGCGCTGATCCTGGCCGGCGTCGCCGTCGCCGCCTTCATGACGGCGGCGCAGACCTTCGTACAGCAGCAGCACGCGGAAACCCTGCGCCAGGTCTACTCCTGGCTGCTCGGCGGCTTCGGCGGCGCCGACTGGCAGGAGGTGGCCCTCCTCGCCCCCTACGTCGCGGTCAGCTCGGCGGTCATCCTCGCGCACCGGCGCGTCCTCGACGTGCTCAGCCTCGGCGACGAGGAGGCCGGGGCGCTGGGGCTGAACGTGCGGCGGGCGCGGCTGGCGATCGTCGTCGCGGCGACGGCCGGGACCGCGGCTGCCGTCGCGGTCAGCGGCCTGATCGGCTTCGTCGGCATCATCGTCCCCCACACGATCCGGCTGCTCGTCTCCTCGAGCTACCGGGCGATCGTGCCGCTGTCGCTGCTCGTCGGGGCCGGCTTCCTCGTGCTCGCGGACCTGATCGCGCGCGCCGCGCTGGCGCCTGCGGAGCTGCCGATCGGGGTGATCACTGCGTTCTTCGGTGCGCCCTTCTTCGCCGTCGTCCTGCGCGCCACCCGGAGGGTCGAGTGTTGAGCGCCGTCGCCGAGTTGAAGGGGGTCTCGGTGAGGCTCGGTGCCGCTCGGATCGTGCACGAGGTCTCGGCCACTTTCGCTCGCGGCGAGTGGGTGGGGCTGATCGGCCCCAACGGAGCCGGCAAGACGACGATCCTGCGCGCCCTCGCCGGCCTCCTGCCCTTCGCCGGCGAGGTGGTGCTCGACGGGCGTCCGCTTGCCCTCGGGACGCGGCGCGAGATCGCCCGCCGCGTGGCCCTCGTCCCCCAGAGCCCGCGGATGCCCGCCGAGCTGACCGTGGCCGAGTATGTGCTGCTCGGGCGCACGCCCTACATCGGCTATCTGGGGAGCGAGGGGCGCGCCGACCGCCTCGCCGCCGAGCGGGCGATCGCCCAGCTCGGGCTGCGCCCCTTCGCCTCGCGCCCCCTCGGCTCGCTGAGCGGGGGCGAGCGACAGCGAGCGGCGCTCGCCCGCGCACTGGCCCAGGACGCGCCGCTCCTGCTGCTCGACGAGCCGACCAGCGCGCTCGACCTCGGAGCCCAGCAGCAGGCCCTGGAGCTGATCGACTGGCTGCGCCGCGAGGAGGCGCTGACGGTGATCTCCGCGATGCACGACCTGAGCCTCGCCGGACAGTTCGCCGATCGCCTGCTGCTGCTCGACCGCGGCCGCGTCGCCGCCGACGGCCCGGCGCCCGAGGTGCTCTCGGAGAAGAGCATCGCCGCCCACTACGGCGCGAGGGTGCGCGTCCTGCAGGAGGACGGCGCCATCTTCGTCTTGCCCCGGCGCGAGGTGCGGGTATGAGTGCACTGGCGGTCCAGGGCGCCTCCAGCTCCGCAGGCAAGAGCCTGCTCACCACTGCCTTGGCGCGCGCGCTGCGGCGGCGCGGCATCGACGTGGTCCCATTCAAGGCGCAGAACATGTCCAACAACGCGCGCGTCGTGGACGGCGGCGAGATCGGCGCGGCGCAGTACCTGCAGGCCCTCGCCGCCGACGTCGAGCCGACGGTGCGGATGAACCCTGTCCTCGTCAAGCCCGAGGCAGGCAACCGAAGCCAGGTCGTCGTGCTGGGCAGACCCGACGCCGAGCTGAGCAGGATGGCCTGGCGCAGCCGGCGCGAGCGCCTCTGGCAGGTGGTCGAGAGCTCGCTTCGCGATCTCCTCGACAAGCACGAGCTGGTCCTGATCGAGGGCGCCGGCAGTCCCGCCGAGATCAACCTGCGCGACACCGACCTCGCCAACATGCGCACGGCGAAGCTCGCCGGGGCGCAGGTGCTCCTCGTGGCCGACATCGATCGCGGCGGCGCCTTCGCTCACCTCTACGGGACCTTCGCGCTGCTGCCCGAGGACGAGCGGTCGCGGATCGCCGGTTTCGTGCTCAATAAGTTCCGTGGCGATCGCTCGCTGCTGCCGCCGGGACCCGAGCAGCTCGAGGAGCTGACCGGGGTGCCGACGCTCGGGGTCCTGCCCTGGCTCGATCACGGCCTCCCCGACGAGGACGGAGCGGCGATGCCGGGGCGCGTTGAGGGCGGTGCGTCGGTCGCGGTCATCCGCTATCCCACTGCCTCCAACCTGGACGAGTTCAAGGCGCTCGAGCAGGTGGCGGACGTGCGCTGGGCGGGAGCGGCGGGGGAGATCGACGGCGCCGATCTCGTGGTGCTGCCGGGCTCCAAGCACGTCGCCGCCGACCTCGCCTGGCTCGCTCGCAGCGGCGTGGCTGCCGCGGTCCGCGACCGCGTAGACGCCGGCCTGCCGGTGCTCGCCATCTGCGGCGGCATGCAGATGCTTGGCAAGCGGATCGAGGACGGAGCCGGCGTCGATGGCTCGGCGCAGGGCCTGGGGCTGCTCCCGATCGCGACGACCTTCGCCCGCGCAAAGCGAGCCGATAGGGTCGCGACGCGATTCGGGCCGCTCGCCGAGCCGTGGGCGGCGCTCAGCGGCAAGGCGTTCACCGGTTACGAGATCCGCCACGGTTGCAGCGAGCCGACTGCGCCCATCGCCGAAGCGCTGCCCGACGGGCTTGGGTTCGCAAAGGGCTCGGTGCTCGGCGTCTACCCACACGGGCTCTTCGAGTGCCCGGAGCTTCTCACCGCATTGTTCGGCGCGGCGCCGGCGCGCTCGTTGGAGCGGGCCTTCGAGGGACTGGCCGACGCCGTCGAGGAGCACATCGACCTCGCCGCGTTGCTGCGCAGGGGAGGGATCGGATGAGCGAGCCGCGCAAGCCCGGCACCCGGCCACCCCAGCCGCCGCCGGCCCCGAAGCGGCGCCCGCGCTCGCTAGTCCTCGTCAACACCGGCGAGGGCAAGGGCAAGTCGACCGCGGCCTTCGGCGTCGTGATGCGCGGCGTGGCCCGCGGCTGGCGCGTCTGCGTGATCCAGTTCATCAAGTCCGACAAGTGGAAGGTCGGCGAGGAGAAGGTCGCGCTTCAGCTCGGCGTCGAGTGGCTGAAGGGCGGCGACGGCTTCACCTGGGAGTCGCCGGACCTCGACCGCAGCGAGGGCCGCGCCGCGGCCGCCTGGCAGCTGGCCGCGGCTGTGATCGCCGCCGGCGAGCACCAGCTCGTCGTCCTCGACGAGATCACCTACCCGATGAACTGGGGCTGGATCGACTCGGGCGCCGTGCTCGAGGCGATCCGCAGCCGACCGCCCCAAGTGAACATCGTCGCCACCGGACGCGACGCTCCCGGTGGGCTGATCGAGCTCGCCGACACGGTGACCGAGATGGTCAAGGTCCGCCACGCTTACGACAAAGGCATCCGCGCCCGCCGGGGGCTCGACTTCTGATGGCCCTCGTCCTGCTGACGGGCGGCGCGCGAAGCGGCAAGTCCGCGCTGGCCGTGCAGCTCGGCTCCGAACAGGATGCACCGGTCGTCTTCCTCGCCACCGCACAGCCCGGCGACAAGGAGATGGAAACGCGGATCGCGCGGCACAGGCGCGAGCGCCCCGGGTCCTGGCGGACGATCGAGGAGCCCCTTCGCCTACGCGAGGCGATCGATGCGGTGGACGGCGATCACTGCCTCCTCGTCGATTGCCTGACGTTGTGGACAGCAAATGCCCTCGAGCGGCTCGGGGCTGAGGAGGCGGAGGCCCGGGCAGCGGCCGCGGCCGCTGCGGCCTCGGCTCGGCCGGGGCTGACGGTCGCCGTCACCAACGAGGTGGGGCTCGGCCTCGTCCCCGACAATCCCCTGGGCCGCGAGTACCGCGATCTTCTCGGGCGGGTGAACGCGATCTGGGCCGCGGCGGCGGATCGGGCCTTCCTCCTCGTCGCCGGGCGGGCGCTTGAGCTGGAGCCGGCCGATTCGCTCGCCGAGGGATTGCGGTGAGCGCGATCCGCGAGCAGATCGTCCCGCCTCGGCGCTGGGCGGAGCTGCGGGGCGCGGTGGCCGCGCTCGCGTTCCTCACCCGCGTTCCGGTCGGTCGACGGCTTTCGCTCGACGGTGACGACGTCGCACGGGCGGGACCGTCCTTTCCGCTGGTCGGCGCCGGCCTCGGCGCCGTGGTGGGAGGGATCGCGGTGGGTCTCGCCACGCCGCTATCGCCGCTCGTGGCGGCCGGGCTCGCACTCGCCGCAGGGACTCTCCTGACGGGGGCACTGCACCTCGACGCCCTGGCCGACACTGCGGACGCGCTCGGCGCGCGCTCGCGCGACCACGCGCTGGACATCATGCGCGACCACGCGATTGGCGCCTATGGAGCCGTCGCGATCGCGCTCGACCTCCTGGTCAAGGCAGCCGCCATCGCGACCCTCGCCCGCGATGGCCAAGTCCTGGCCTTCGCGGTCGCGGCCGGGGCGCTCTCGCGCGCGGTTCCGGTGCCGCTGGCGGCGGCTCTCCCCTACGCCCGACCCCGAGAGGGACTGGCTCGCTCGCTCGCGGCGAGCGCTTGGGCACGAGCCGCCGCGGCAGCCGCCATCGCGATCCTGATCGCCGTGCTGGCGACCGGTCTCGACGGGCTCATCCTGGCCGCCTGCGCGGCGATCCTTGCCGTCTCTCTGGGCGCCGCGTTCGCTCGCTGGCTCGGTGGCATCACCGGCGACACGCTCGGAGCCGCCGTCGAGCTGACCGAGCTGGCGATGCTCGTGGCTGCCGTCGCGCTGGCGGGAGGGCGGTGATGGGGGATCGCAGCGCCCTCGCCCGGCGCGCCCTCGCGACAACCTCGGGGCTGCTGGCGGACCGCCTACTCGGCGAGCCTCCTGCCGTCGTCCATCCGGTGGCCTTCTTCGGGCGGCTCATGGCGGCGGTCGAGGCGCGCCTCTACTCGCCGCGCCGGGCGGCGGGCGCCGCCTACGCGGCGACCGGCCTCGCGCTCGGGGTGGCGGGCGGATCGGCAGCGCGGATGACGATGGCCTCGGTGGCGCTGAGCGCGGCCGGGCGGGGTCTGCGTGAAGCGGCGCTTCAGGTTCACGGGGCGCTGACCCGCTCGGATCTCGACGCCGCGCGGGCGCTGCTTCCCGCGCTGGTGGGACGCGATCCGAGCGAGCTCGACGAGCGCGGCGTGTCCGCGGCGACGATCGAGTCAGTCGCCGAGAACACCGTGGACGCCGTGGTGGCACCTGCCTGCTGGGCGCTCGCCGGAGGCTCCGCCGGCGCTGCCGGCTACCGGGCGCTCAACACGATGGATGCGATGGTGGGGAGCCGCTCGGCTCGATACGAGCGCTTCGGATGGTGCAGCGCGCGACTCGATGACGCCGCGAACTTCCTGCCTGCCAGGTTGACGGCAGCGCTGGTGGGGACGGTGCGGCCGCGGGCAGCAGGTGCGATCCGCTGCGCAGTCCGCGAAGACGCGCCTGCGCATCCCTCGCCGAATGCCGGGGTGGCCGAGGCCGCCTTCGCGGCGGCGCTCGGAGTGGAGCTGGGCGGGACGCTGCGCTACGACGAGCGCGTCGAGCGACGCCCGTTGCTTGGCAGGGGTTTTCGACCCTTGCCAGCGGACATCAAGCGGGGCAGTTCACCTCTGTGCCGACGTCGAACTGGCTCTGATCGGAGCACTGCTCGCGATCGCCGTCGGGGCGAGTGTTCGTCCAGGGTGGCGGCGATGAGCGGCGCACTGCCGGTCGGCCCCCACGGGGGAGACGGAGCCGCCGTCGCGGCAGGCCTCGGCGTCCCACCCGAGAAGATGCTCGACCTCTCGGAAAGCCTCAATCCCGTTGCGCCCGACGTTGGGCGGCTGGCCGCGAAGTCCCTCGATGAGCTGCGCCGCTACCCCGACGAGGCGGTCGCGACGGCGGCGCTGGCTGAGGCGCTGGGCGCCGACGCCGAGCGGGTCGTGTTGACCAACGGCGGCGCCGAGGCGATCGCCCTAGTCGCGGCGCTGCTCCCGATCGGGCGGGTCGATGAGCCGGACTTCTCGCTCTACGCCCGCCACCTCCACGAGCTGCGGGCCGATGCCCCACGCTGGCGCTCCAACCCGCACAACCCAAGCGGCCACCTCGCTGGCGCTGGGGAGAAGGCGGCGGTCTGGGACGAGGCCTTCTACCAGCTGGCCACGGGACGCTGGACCCGAGGGGACGAGGTGACGATCGGGTCGCTCACCAAGCTCTACGCCTGTCCGGGGCTGCGGATCGGCTACGTCGTCTGCGCCGACCCCGAGCTGGCGTGCCGGCTGCGGCAGCGCAAGCCGCGCTGGTCGGTGAACGCCCTGGCCTGCGCGCTCGTCCCCGAGCTGCTGGCGCTCGCCGACCTGCGCGGGTGGGCACAGTCGCTGGCGACGCTGCGCGCGGAATTTGTCGACCTGCTCGCCGCGCACGGGCTTCGTGCCGACCCCTCGGACGCCAACTTCGTTCTCGTCCGCGAAGCCCCTGGCCTGCGCGACTGGCTGGTGCCCCGCGGCGTCCTTGTGCGCGACACGACTTCTTTCGGCATTCCGCACGGCGCGCGTATCGCCGTCCCGGATTCAAAACGGTCTCGAAAAGCTCGCAAACGCACTCGGAGGTTATTCCCATGAATCGATTTGACGGCATCGACGCATTCCTGTTCGACGTAGGTGGCACGCTAGTCGAGGAGGCGCCGCCCGGCACACCCGTCGCCAAGCTGAAGGCGGAGCTTCGCCCGGGAGCGGTCGAGACGTTGCGCGTGCTGGCGGAGCACCACCGCATCGCCGCGGTCACGGACACGGCCGCGATGCGCGAGGCCGAGGTGCGAGTGTTGCTCGACCCCGTGGGCCTGGACGGGCTGCTCGAGGTGATCGTGACATCGATCGACGTCGGCGTGGAGAAGCCCGACCCGGCGTCCTTGAACGAGGCGCTGCGCCGGCTTGGGGCAGCGCCGGAGAGGTCGGTCTACGTCGGCAACGCATCGGTGGATAGGGGCGCCGCCATCGCGGCCGGAGTCGAGTTCGTCGCCGTCGACCGGGGCGTGGCCGAGGCGATCGAGCGCTTCGCCCATGCCCGCTCGGGCCCCTTCGCCGAGGCATGCCGGCGCGTTTCCCCCCTGGACGAGGAGGCCGCAAGCGCGGCGCTGGCGCACCACGACCGTCTCACCAAGCCGGCCGGGTCTCTCGGGCGCTTGGAGGAGCTCGGCGTCCAGCTCGCGGCGATCGCCGGCGAGTGCCCACCGCCGCGGCCCGAGCCCGCCGCAGTCGCCGTGTTCGCGGGCGACCACGGGGTCGTCGCCTCGGGCGTCACGCCCTGGCCGCAGGAGGTGACGGCCCAAATGGTCGCCAACTTCGTCGCGGGCGGCGCCGCGATCAACGTGATCGCGCGCCAGGTCGGGGCGAGCGTCCACATCGTCGACGTGGGGGTCGCCGCCGACGTGTCCGGCCTCGACGGGGTAATTCAGCGCAACGTACGCCCCGGCACCGCGGACCTCTCGATCGGCCCGGCGATGAGTGTCGCCGAGGCGCGGGCGGCGCTGGACGCAGGCGCCTCGATTGCCGCCGAGCTCCTGGCACAAGGGAACCGGCTTCTTGTCACCGGCGACATGGGGATCGGCAACACGACGCCGTCGGCGGCGCTGATCGCCGCCTTCACCGGGAAGGACGGGGCGGCCGTGACCGGACGGGGGACGGGCATCGACGAGAGATGCTGACTCGCAAGACGAGCATCGTCGAGGGCGCCGCCAGCCGAACGCGCGGATGGTTCGATCCAGTCTCCATCCTCTCGGAGGTGGGCGGCCTCGAGATCGCCGCCCTTGCGGGCTTCATCGTCGGCGGCGTCGCAGGGGGAGTTCCAGTCGTCGTCGACGGCGTCATAACGGCGGCTGCGCTGCTCGTTGCCGAGGCGATGGCGCCGGGCGTCGCGGCGCGGTGCATTGCAGGCCACCGCTCCACCGAGCCGGGAGCGGCAGCTGTCTTGGAGCACCTTGGCCTCGTGCCGGTGCTGGACTTCTCCTTGCGGCTTGGCGAGGGAACGGGAGGCTGTCTGGCAATTCCCGTCGTCCAGACTGCGGCAGGCGTGCTCCGTGAGATGGCTACGTTCGATCAGGCGGCGGTGTCGGAGCGGGAGGGGGAGACTTAAACTGCCAGGTCAGGCTGGCCTCGGCCTCGTCCCGTCGAGTTGGGATCGGGCAAAGGTCCGCCCTCGCTGGATCGCCTACGCCCTACTCGGCGGGGTGACTGGAGCGCTCGTCGGTCGGCTCGGTGGTCTTCATGCCGATGCTCGGGATCGCCAAGGAACGGCTCGCCGACCAGCTCGGCTCGGCAGCGACGAAGGGCGAGGGCCGCCAGAACATGCTCTGCGCCTACCTGGCCGGCGCCCTCTTGGTCGGCCTGCTCGGCAACGCGCTGCTCGGCGCCTGGTGGCTCGATCCAGCAGTCGGTCTCCTGATCGCCGCCGTCGCGGTGAGCGAGGGGACAGACGCATGGCGTGGTGAGGGCTGTTGCGTCAGCTCACCGCTCGACGGCGCCGGCTTCGCTGGCGAGTGCTGCGACGACGATTGCTGCGAAGGCTGCTGCGAGCCGACGGCCTAGCCGGTGAGGGTCTTCTTGCGCTGCTCGTACTCCTCGACTGAGATGTTCCCTTCGGCAAGTCGGCGATCGAGGATCGCGAGGGGGTCGGCATCTGCGGTGTGACGGCCGCGGCCAATCGCCTCGCGCAGCAGCCAGACGACTCCGACGACGACGAGCCCCCAGAAGAGGACCATGCCGAGCATCATCGCGATCATCCAGCCGGAGCCGACGTCGCCGTCGTGCATTCCCCAGGTGTCGGCGAAGAGAAGCAGCGAATGAGTTACCTGCCAGCTCAAAACGTCAGCGTCCTCTCTGCCCACAACGTCCAGTCGGTCAGCGCCTCGAGGGTCGCGCGGCGAGCGCCGTCGATCAGCTTTGCCTCCTCGAGGCCGCGTGCGTCCATGCAGGTGCCGCAGCAGGCAACCTCGCCGCGGCGGAGCAGCGGCTTGAGCATACGATCGAGGTGGTAGTAGCCCTCGGGCGGATGCTGTCCGGCGACCGCGCAGGCCACCGCGTCGCCGAAGAGGAAGACGCGCAGCACGACACCGTCGCGCTTGCTCAGCGCCGTGGCGAGGCGCAGGGCGTTGTAGGGGCGCTCGCTGCCGTAGGGCTGGTCGTTGACGATCACCAGGACGTTCATCGCCGAATCACACCATCGGCCGGCGCCGGGGTCATCGGGGGAATACCGCCCTCTGGCTGCGAGGAACCCGCAATCTCGCGGTGGCCGGGGCCTCGCGCGCTGGGCATGTCGCGCAGCACCCACAGCCCCGAGGCGGCGGTCAGCCCCGCCACGAGCCCGACCGCGCCGCCGTAGCCGAGCGTGTCTGAGGAGATGCCCGCGATCAGTGCCCCGACGGCGTAGCCCATGTCTCGCCAGAAGCGATAGACGCCGACCACCGGGGCGCGGGCGACGGGGGAGACCGCGTCTGACATCGCGGCGATCAGCGTCGGGTAGACAAGCGCGGTCCCGAGACCCAGCAGCGTGGCGGCCCCGACGGCGAGGGCAAAGCCGCCGCCGCTCAGCGCCAGCAGCGCCAGGGCCGCGGCCTGGACCAGCATTCCGGCGACGATCAGCGGCTTGCGCCCGATCGTGTCCGACCAGTGGCCGGCGCCGATCTGGGCGACGCTCCACACCCCCGGGTAGACGGCCGCGACGACCCCGATCTGGCCGATCCCGGCGCCGTGGGCGGCGAGGAACAGCGGCACCAGGCCCCAGGCGAGGCCGTCGTTGAGGTTGTTGACGAGGCCGGCCTGCGAGCAGGAGCGCAGCGCCGGCACGCGGTAGGTGGCCTGCGCGAACGCCGCGCGCAGTCGCGGCGGCGAGCCGTCGCCGTCGGGGTGGTGGCGCTCCTGCTCCAAGGCGACGTGGGCGCCGGTGTCGCGGACGAACAGCACCGAGACCAGGAACGCCGTCACGGCGATCGCGGCCCCGAGGACGACGACCACGTCGCGGGCGGCGAACTGGGTCGCGAGCCAGCCGCTGAGGCCGGCGGCGAGCGCGACGCCACCGTAGCCGGCGGCCTCGTTCAGCCCCAGGGCCAGGCCGCGGCGCCTGGGGCCGACGAGGTCGATCTTCATCACGACCGTCATCGACCAGGCGAGGCCCTGGTTGACGCCGAGCAGAACGTTGGCGGCGACGATCCATCCCCAGCTCGGCGCGAGGGCGATCAACAACGGCACCGGCAGCGCCACCGCCCAGCCGGCGATCAGCAGTCGCCGCCGGCCGACGCGCTGCGCCAGCGCACCGGCGCCGAGGTTGGTCAGCGCCTTGACCAGCCCGAAGGCGACGATGAACGACAGCACCGCGACGTTGGAGGCGAGGTGGAAGTCATCGCGCCCGATCAGCGGCAGCGTCGAGCGCTCCAGGCCGACCATCGCGCCGACGAAGGCGTTGACCGCGACCAGCAGCGAGAACTGCGGCAGGTTCTCGCGCAGCCCGAGCTCGACGCGCCGAGCGTTCATCGCCGTCTCAGCCGCTGGCGAGGAGCACTCGGCCGGAGCGGTTGGCGGCGACGATCGCCGCCTGCTGCTCCGGCGCCGGCGGGATGTCCTCCGTCAGGGCGGCGACGAACTCCTCCTCGGAGGAGAACCGCAGGGCGGTGTTGTGGCGGCGCTCGAAGCCGACGCTGGAGATCGGGTTGGCCGAAAGACTGCGCCCGCACACCGACCCCGAGTAGTGCGAGGGGTAGAGCACCAGGTGATCGGGCAGCGCCAGCAGCCGCTCGGTCAGCGACCGGTAAAGCGTCCGTGCCATCTCCTCGACGCTGTGCTCTCCACCCGCGTGCAGGTCCGGTCGCCCGGCGTCCCCGACCAGCAGCGCGTCGCCGGTCAGCACCAGCCAGGGCTGCTCGGCGCGGCGGCGGTCGGTGACGAGGTAGGCGTGGTGGGCGAGGGCGTGCCCCGGCGTCGCGATCGCCTCGATCTCGGTGTTGCCGAGCTTGACGACCTCTCCGTCGGCAAGGGGGTGGTGGTCGAACTCGACTCCGGCGCCGGCCGGCAGGTAGGCGCGGGCACCGGTGCGCTCGACCAGCGCGGGCAGCCCGGAGACGTGATCGGCCTGCAGGTGGGTGTCGAGGACGGCGACGATCGGGATGCTCTGGGCCTTGGCCAGGGCGATGTAGTCGTCGACCAGGTCAACGTGGGGGTCGACCACGGCGAGCTGGGCCTGACTGGCACAGCCGAGGAGGTACGAGGCGCATGCCGTCTCGTCGTTGAGGAGCTGCCGGAAGAACATCTGAGCCTCCAGATCCGAATCGCCGGTAAGGCTTGACAAGCTATCAAGCGTTCTATTGAATAGCAAAACATGGCTTCCAGCGACGCAAAGCAGGCCCTGTTCGAAGCGATTGCGCTGATGGGCAAGGCGTTTGCCAGCCCGCGCCGGCTCGAGTTGCTCGACCTCCTCGCGCAGGCGCCGCGCAGCGTCGAGGAGCTGGCACGCGCGAGCGGACAGTCGACGGCAAACGCCTCCCAGCACCTGCAGGCGCTTCACGCGGCCGGGATAGTCACCCGCACCCGTGAAGGCACGCGCGTCGTGTACGCGATGGCCGGCGAGGACGCACTTCGCCTTTGGCTTGCCCTGCGTGATGCCTCGGTAGCCCACCTCGGCGAGGTCGAGCGAGCCGCACGCGACTACCTTGGCGATGACGTCGAGACGATCGGGCGCGAGGATCTGCTGGAGCGACTTACGAAGGGCGACGTCGTCTTGGTCGACGTGCGGCCCGAGGAGGAGTTTGCCGCCGGCCATATCGAGGGAGCGCGCTCGATCCCACTTCCCGAGCTCGAGCGCCGGCTCGCCGAGCTTCCGCCCGACCAGGAGATCGTCGCCTACTGTCGCGGCCCGTTCTGCGCCTACGCGCACGAGGCGGTTCGCCGCTTGAAAGACACCGGGCGCAAGGCCCGGCGACTGGAGGACGGCTGGCCCGAGTGGCGTCTGGCCGGCAAGCCCATTCAAGCCCACTGAGGAGGAGAGAACCGACGATGGCAACGACCGCGCAGCTAGACACCGCCGATCTGACCAAGCGGGTCAAGGACATGTATGAGGAGGTCGCGCTCCATCCCGAGCGCGAGTTCCACTTCGAGACGGGTCGCCCGCTCGCCGAGCACCTCGGCTACCCGCCGGCCGAGCTCGATCGCATCCCCGCCGCGGCGATCGACTCCTTCGCCGGGGTCGGCTACTTCCTCGACCTGGCGGCGATCGAGGCGGGCGACGTCGTGCTCGACCTTGGCAGCGGCTCGGGCACCGACTCGCTACTCGCGGCGCTCGCCGCCGGGCAGGCGGGGCGGGTGATCGGCGTCGACATGACCGACGAGCAGCTCGCCAAGGCGACGCGCCTCGCGGAGGAGGCGGGGATCGGCAACGCAGAGTTCCGCCGGGGCATGATCGAGAAGCCGCCCGTCAAGGCAGGCTCGGTCGACTGCGTGATCTCCAACGGCGTTATCAACCTCTCGCCCGACAAGGCCGCGGTCTTCGCCGCCGCCGCGGCGGCGCTGCGGCCCGGTGGTCGACTGGCGATCGCCGACATCGTCAGCGCCAAGCCCTTGCCCGAGGGCGTCACCTGCGACGCCTCGCTGTGGGCTGCATGCATCGGCGGCGCGATGCAGCGCGACCGCTACCTGGAGACGATCGAGCGCGCCGGCTTCGAGATCGGCGAGGTCCGCGAGAACGACTACCGCTTCGTCTCCGATCGCGCCGACAACGCCACGCAGAAATACGGCGTCACCAGCATCTCCTTGCTGGCTCGCCGCACGGAGGAGGGATCGGGATGATCGAGCGCCTCGGAGCCTGGTCGCGGAGCTGCCTCACCATGCAGGGGTACGGCGCCCTCAGCGACTCGGAGCGAAGGAGCCTCTGGCTCGGCCTGCGCTTCTCGCCCCTTCTCTGCTTCGCCGGAATCGCGCTCGGCACCGTGCTCGCCAGCCCGGCTTTGCTGTTGGCGATGGCCCTCACCGCCCTGCTCGGCGGGTTCGTCACCGCGAAGCATCCCTTCGACTATCTCTACGACGCGTTGCGACCGTTGCTGGGCGGCCCGAGCCTGCCGCCAAGCCCACCGCCCCGCCGCTTCGCCTGTCAGCTGGCGACGCCATGGATCGCGGCGATCGCCCTTGCCTTTGCGGTGGACGCCTCGGCGCTCGCCTGGGTGCTCGCCGTCCCCCTGCTGGTGGTGGCGGCGACGGTCATGACTACGAACTGGTGCCTGCCCTCGTTGATCTACGGCCTCCTGCACGGACGCCGCGGTGGCGAGCCGAGGCCCCTCTGAACACAAAAACGAACCGGGAGGAGATGTCGATGGCAAACGGAGAGCGAGTGATAGTCGGCTGCACGCACGGCGAGGAGGACCCCGATCGGGTCGTCGTCGCCTACCTGACGGCAGTTGCCGCCCTCGACCAGGGCAAGGACGTGGTGATGTGGCTGACGGTCGACGGCGTTCGCCTGGCGCTGTCGGGCTACGCGGATCGCATCCGCGTCGGCATGGAACCGCCGGTGGAGCGGGTGCATGCGCAGTTCGTCGAGAAAGGCGGCCGCTTCTACGTTTGCCCGATCTGCTTCAACGAGCGCGACCTCGACGAGGGCGACCTGATCGAGAGCGCCGAACTCAAGGGAGCGACGCCGCTGATGGAGTTCGCCGGCGAGGGGGCGATGGCCTTTACCTACTGATCCGGCTGGCGATCGGTCAGCGTCTCGCGGCGCTCGCGGTACTCCTCGGAGGTGATCTCACCGCTGGGAGGCGGAGGCATGACGGGCCAGGGCAATCACCAAGACGAGAATTACGACGGTGAAGGCCACCGTAATGACAGGTCGCACGCGCAGTTCCTCGCGGGGAAAGCGGCCGGTCTCAAGCCATTCGAGCAGGACGTCGATCAAGCGGCTGTAGAACATGGCAGCGATCTAATCGGCCGGCGCGCCACCATGCTCAAGCCGCACCCCTCGCGGTTTCGCTGCCATTCAGCAGAACAGCGGCGATCAGCTCTGGATCGTCGGTCATCGGGACATGCCCGCAACCGGGGAGAGGCACAAAGCTAGCCTCGGGCAGAGTCTCTTGCGCCCGCTTTGCCTGGCGCCAGAACAGCAGACGATCCCGCGTTCCCCACCCGATCGTCACAGTGACATCGCCGAGCGGGCCGGCGAATCGGTACTCGCTTGCCGCCTTGACCGTCGCCATGAAAGCCGGTGCTGCGGCCATCGCGCGTGAGCCGCTGATCGCTGCCTCACCCGACATGCGCCACGGCCGAGCCATCGCCTGCCAAAGTAGTGCCGTGCGGCCGAGCCGATTGCCGAAAAGCAGCGGCGCGATTGGCCCCGTCAGGCGTGCCCCGGCGCGAGTAGCCCTCAGCGACGCGGCGCCGTAGGCGAATTCCCAACGATTGCTGAAACCGATTGGCGAAAGCGCCGTCGCACTGGCGATCTGCGCTCCCTTGGCCAGCTCCAGTGCGACCGCTCCGCCGAGGGAGTTGCCCGCCACATGGGGGCGCTCCAATCCGCTTGCCGCCATCCACGCCGCAACGGCGTCGGCCAGCGTGCGGATAGCAGGAGGCGTTTTGTCCGGCAACGAGGGCGACGCGCCTGTGAGGTGCCAAAAGCCCGATCACAGACCCCCAGGATTCCCAGCTTCCGCCGGTCCCGTGGAGCAGGACGATAGGCGGACCGCTGCCTTTGCTCATGCAGAAAAGCTCCATCGGCAGGTGAGGATATCCCGGTTGACTGACTCGTCAATCAACCGACCGATATTGTGCGATAAGCAACCCAGCCGACCACGCTTCCCACCAGAGGGCGGAGCGGATGAGGAGGAAGCGAGCGATGACACGGAGTCCGGAACCTGGCAAGTCTGTCCCGGCCGACTTTCCACCACCAGTTGATCCGTCGACCGAGTTCATCAAGCGCTCGCTCGACGGGGAGGACGACAGGATCGAGATCGAGCGCCGCAGCTGCGGCAGAAGTCAGCGCCCCCCGACAGCGAGTGCCCACACCGCTGACAGACTCGCCCATCCCCTGCTGACGCGGCGGGGCCGACGGTCGCATCCTCGCTCATTGCCAGGTGCGCGCGCTCGGGCGGTTGCCACGGGCGAAGGCCATCAGGCAACCCGCGAGGAACACCGCCGCGGAGCTGACCAGCAGAGGGACCTGGATGTAGCCATTCTCGTAGCTGTCGCCGATGTGTGCCTTGCCCAATTCGCAGAAGTAGACGAAGCCGAAATAGAACGGGCGCTCGAAGAAGTAGTCGAGGTGGAGCGTTTCAGGGAAGGCCCAGACCGCGACCAGGATCACGGACGCCAGGCCGGCGAGGATCAGGACAGCGCCGGTTGCGCCCGGGTTCGCCGGCGCACGTCGCAGCGCTAGCACCCCGATCACCACCGCCAGGGCGCCGCCGCCGAAGGCCAGCAGGTCGCCGAACTGAAGCGATTCACCGAAGGCGAGGGGAAAGTGGTGGTGCAACGGCACATAGAGGATCGCGTAGAGCACCATGAAACACATCCCGATGCCGCCCGCGATTGCCAGATAGGCGGCGGCGCGGTAGCCGGTCGCGCTCTGGTAGCCATTGGCGTTTGCCTGAGGCCAGGCACCGGGGCTCGGCGTGAGCGCAGGTGGTTGGGTCGGCGGCGCGGGCTGGCGCGGCTGTGGGCTCGGCAACGGCGGAGCGGACGCAGGAGGGGCCGGCGCTGGCGGTTGGTGTGGCTGCTCTGCCGTGAATGCCTCCTGGGAGGCGCCGCAGGAGCGGCAGAACCGAGCGCTGTCTGACAGCGCCCCTCCGCAGGAACCGCAGTACACAGTGCTCTCCCCGCCCATGGATTCTAGAACCCTATTCGCTCTTCGCTGCTGAAGGCCGTAAATCCAGATGCTGGCCGACCCGTAGTTCCTTAGACTGCCTCGACTTAGATGGGACCCCCTTGGAACCTGCGCCGCACATTACCGCTCGTGATCCTCGTCGCGCTGGGGTTGGCCGGGTGCGGGTCAGGGACTTCCGACAGCACGCAGTCGGGCTCTCAATCGAGCGGGACTCAGCTGCCGTCTGAAAGCCAGGCCCAACAAGGAGAAGTGCCTATCGACGAAGGTGAAGTGGACCCAAACACGCCTCGCAACTGCGGCATGGTAAAGGGCAAGTTCGTCGTCAGGGCGGTTCCCTCGATGAGCTGCGCAGAAGCGTTGAGTGCAAGTGAACGAATCCTCAACGGCGAAGCGTCCTCGGAATGGAGCTGCCTGTTCATTGGCGACGAACAGCACCGCTTCTGCAACGAGGGCGAACCCGCGACCTATTCGACGTCCCCGTTGTTCATCGAAGAGCGGGGCTAGCCACCCAGCCCGAAGGGCGATCGCCCAGCAGAAGCTGGGATGGACTCCCTATCGACCGAGCGAGGAGAAGATCGCGTCGAGTGCTTGGGGGGCCTCGGTGATCCCCGGATCGTCGCGTGAGGGCTGGCGGTCAGGATGGAAGACGCCGACAAGCGCCGCCCGACCGATGCCGGGCAGCTCAGCGAGGGCGATCTGGCCGGCGAGGAAGTTGCCGTTGAGGCTGCCGCCCCACCCGGACTTATAGGGGGTTCCGCTCGGCAGGGATTCTCCGGCGCCCCAATCCAGCGGGGCGGTGAGTTCACCCGGATCCACCTCGCGACTCGGCTGCTTGGGCAGGCGCATCAGTCCCAAGACCTCACGTGAGATCGCGGCACCGTAGGTGCCGATCGAGAGCGCGTGGACCAGGCGCACCGCGTCACCGGCCCGCCAGGTCGAGGTGCCCAACAGCAGCGCCGGCGCCAATGGTTCGGCTAATTCGGTCTGGGTTTCGAGGTATGCGAGGCAGTTTTCTTCTGGCGGGGCGATCTGGATCCCGACTCTGACTTCCGCGCCAGCCTCGCGGAAGACATCTTGGAGGGCCCTCCTGGCGGCGGCGGTACCGCCGGAGAGGCGCTGTAGTTCGAGCACGACGCGCCGTTGGCGGCAGTTCTCCGAGCGCGTGATCGCACCGTGCAGGGCCTCGTCGAGCTCGGGTGAGATCGGCCGTCCGGGTCGGCGCCCCCAGCCGAGGCCGTGCAGGACCGCGATCATCGTCGAGACCTTGCTCATGCTCCACATGCGCATGAACCGGCCTTCCCCGTCGGCCTCTGAGCTGACGATGAGCGGCGTCGGCCAGCCGTCGAGCATGATCGCCGCCTCAGCGGTGCCGCCGAGGGCGGCCGCCGCGTCTACACCGTGCTGGAGCTCGGCGCCCAGATGAGCGCGCTGTGCCGCTTCGCGCGAGGAGGCCTGGGGGTGCGCCTTGACCGGAGCCTGCGAGGACGGGGCCTGCGAAGAGCCCCCACGAGTGGAGCCGTAGAGGTAGCCCGCGACGGCCGCGATCACGACCAGCACCAACAGCGCGGTGGCGCCGCGCCTGCGTCCGGATCTCATTCGGCGCAGTCGCCGCCGAGGAGGCGCGCGCTGCGCGGCCGCCAGGTGGCCCGCCGCGCCGACGTCGTGGAGTAGCCGGGGTCATAGGCCCATTCGTCGCCTTCGTACTTGGCCCAGGTGAGGCCCGACCATTCCGAGCACGGCGCCCCCGCCTTGCTCCAGCCCATGCCCGTGACGTCGACGCGCGCGACCCCTTCGCCTTCGAGGGAGACCACGTTGGCTTCCAGTCCGTATGGGTCCAGGTAGGGGGAGAGGCTTGCCTGAGCGGAGGCCCACTTTTGGTAACCGTATTCCCGCAGGTACTGGCGGCGCTTGCGCGGGGAGAGCATGGCCCACGCGCCCTGGAAGTCTTCTTCCACCACGTCTTCGTGGTAGCCCTGCAACAGCGAGGTGATTTCTTCATTCATCCGCGAGCGCGAGACTTCGGGGAAGCCGGCGGAGCTCACTTCTTCCCCGCCTTCCACGGGTTCTTCCACCGCTTCTTCTTCGGTTTCGACCATTTCGCCGCCCGGTTCTTCTTCTTCGGCCCCTTCTGCCCCAGCCCGTTCAAAAAGGGCGGTCGGGTGGCTCGCGTTCGAGCTCTTGCTCGCCACGATCGCGACCGCCACCCCGGCGCCGAGCAGGAGGATGAGTGCACCGATGACGATCGGCATCTTGCTCCGCGAGCCTCCCGACCCAGCGAGCGGCGCTGGCGTGACAGGCGGCGGTGGGGGAGGGCTCGGAGGCGGCGGGGAAACTGGTGGTCGTGACGGTGGCGGAGGCGGGCTCGGAGCTGGGCTGAGCTTCTGGGTCGGTGTCGAATCCGCGGACGGTGGCGCGTCGAGCTTCTGCGTGGGAGCTCCGCCCCCGGGCACCGGGGTCCCGCAAGCGCGGCAAAAGGCACTGCTGGCGGCCAGCCTCGCCCCGCATTTGCCACAGATCGGCTCGACCGGCTCCTCCACGCTCGCCTCTGCGTCACGCACCTCTGTCTTCTGCTCCTCGGCGGTGGGCTCTGATGGCGCCGGTGGCTCGTATTTCGCCCCGCATGAACGACAGAACGCCGCTTTCGGCGCCAGCGACTCTCCACACTGCTGACAGGAGCGCTCTTCGCCCTGCGGTGGCTGTGCGTCGAGGTCGGTCATTCAGATTCGCTGATGATCTTCTGCGCGAACTCCGAGTTGACCGGGCAGTGTTCGTCCAAGTAGTCGTTTACTCGCTGGAAAGAGCCAGAGGAAGTGAGTCCGGCGCCGAGACTCTTGCCGAGCGCGCCGAGCGGGTCCGAGAGGCCTTCGCCGACCGCTTCCTGCTCCTTCTTCATCGCGTCGCGGGTTGCTTCGGTGTCGGCGCGGATGTCATCGGGGGCGTGGGCGACCATCGAGTCGAAGATCACGCTCAGGTCTCCCGGTGAGCCCATCAGGGTGACGATCGACTGCAGGGGATCCTCTTCGACTTCATTGCCCGCTTCCACGTAGGACTTGCGGATGGGAGCGGCGGTTTCGTAAAACGCGCGGCAGTAGGCTTCGGGGCTGCGTTCGGAGCCTCCGCAGCCGGCGACCAAGCCCACCAGCACGAGAAGCAGCGCTAGGGCACCCAAGTTGCGCGGGCTTTTTACCCCCAGCCGGCTCAAGACGCCGCAAGCCTAGCGGCACCCCCGGGATGCTGCATGTACCGGCTGTCACTGTAGGCTCACACCCGCGATGAGCACGGGGGCGTTTTGCACCAGTTGCGGTGCAGTAATCCAGCCTGACTGGAAGTTCTGCGAGAACTGTGGCGGGGTGCAGGCCGATGTCGAGTTAGTAGCGCCCCCGGTGCCAGCCGCGGCGCCGTTGGCGGAGCGTGGCCTGCTCGAAGCACAGGGAATAGAGGTCATCGTTGGCGCCACCACCCTGCTGCAGCCGACCGACCTCACCCTCAAGCCCGGCGAACTGGTCGCGATCGTAGGCCCCAGTGGGTCGGGCAAGAGCACGCTGCTGAAGACGGTAGGCGGGATCCGACCCTCGAGCGCCGGCTCCGTCTCGGTCCGCGGGGAGGATGTCGGCCTGCGCCAGGCTGACATCGGCTACGTCCCGCAGGACGACACGCTGCACCACCTGCTGAGTATCGAGGAGGCGCTGACCTTCGCCGCCCGGCTGCGCTTGCCCGAAGGCCACACTTCCGAGGAGCGCGAGGCGGCGATCTCCGATGTACTCGACCAGGTGGGCCTCGAAGACATCCGCGAGCGGCGGATCGGCAACCTCTCTGGCGGGCAGCGAAAGCGCGCCGCGGTGGCCCTCGAGCTGATCAGCGGCCCCGAGCTGCTGCTGCTCGACGAGCCGACGACCGGCCTGGATCCCGGTCTTGAGCGCCGGTTGATGGAGCTGACCCGCAGGCTCGCCGACCGCGGGCAGGGAGTGCTCCTGGTCACCCACGCGACCCAGAGCCTCGATCTCTGCGACCGCGTCGCGGTGATGGCGTCAGGCGGTCGACTCGCCTACATCGGGCCGCCACAGGGAGTGCCAGCGGCATTCGGTGTGGAGCGGGTCGAGGAGGTCTACGCGAAGCTCGCCGATGAGGCCGAGGGAGCCGAGCAGCCACCGAAGCGAGTCGAGGCATCTATCTCGCCGGCCCGCCTGGCCTCCTCAAGGGAGGTCCCCCGGCGGCGGATCATGCCCCAGGTGAGGGTTCTCGTGCGCCGCTACTCGATCCTGTTCCTCCGCGACCGGCGAAACGCGACGATCCTCGCCGCACAGGTCCTGATCCTCGGGCTCGGCGCCGCCTTCCTCTTTCACTCCGATGTCTTCTCCTACAGCGAATTCGGCGAAGCCGAACACGCGGCCCAAAGCGCCCAGCTCGCCTTCTTGATGGTGACCGTGGCGCTGTGGTTTGGCTCGATCTCCTCAGTGCGTCAGATCGTCGCCGAGCGCAGCGTGCTGACGCGAGAGCTGGCGACCGGCGTGCGAACCGAGGCCTACCTGCTCTCCAAGGGGCTGGTGATCGGCGCCGTCACCGCGCTACAGACCGTCCTCTTTATCTGGATCGTCTTCGCTCTGCGCCCGCTCGGCAACCCCCCGGCAAACGCCGAGTTGCATGTGCTCCAGATATGCGTGCTGATCAGCTGGGTCGGGATGGGCTTCGGTCTCACCCTCTCGGCCTTCGCCCGCAGCGAGAACCAGGCGACCAGCTTCTTGCCCTTGATCCTTTTGCCCCAGCTGCTCTTCGCCGGCGCGATCGTCACGACCAGAGACCTGGGGCAGCCCATCCAGTGGCTTTCACATTTGATCGCCGCCCAGTGGGGCTTTGCCGGCGTCGGCAACGCGATCGGGATGAACGCGCGTATCGCCTCCAACTCTGAATATGAACGAATCAGCCCCTACAGCTCCAACTTCTTCAACCACGGCGAGCTGCAGGTCGCGATCGCCCTTCTCCTGATGATCGCCGCCTGCGCCGTCGTCCTACAGGCTCGCCTGCGGCCGTCCTTCGAGGACACCTGGTGGCAGCAAGTGCGCCAGTGGTGGCAGCGGCGCGTCGAGCTGCGCCGCCAACAGTATGCGGATCAGACGATCGGCTAGGTCAAGACTCGTGGCGCCGCCCTACCAATCCTCGCTCACGGCAGCGTCCCTTGGCGGCGTCAAGGTACGACTAGGATGCCGCCTCGGAATGGAAGTTGAAATGGCAGGTCAGCATGGTTGACGGACCCTTCTGTGGGAATTGCGGCGTGGCGGTGGCGGTTGACGACCGATTCTGCGGCGCGTGTGGCGCTCCTCAGGAGGTAGACGCGACCCCTGCCGCCAAGGAGGGATCGCTTCCAGTTGATCACGGAGAGGACGTCCAAGGCACGACCGGTGCCGCCGTCTACGCGGCCGAGCTGGAGCAGGGATTCGGTCCCGCCAGCCTCGGCGAGGATCGGCCCATCGCGGAAACCGCGCCGGTTCCGGGCAGCGGTCGCGCCCCGAAGAAGTCGTCACGTGGGTTCTGGGATGTCGCGGGTCTTACGATGGAGCTCATAGTTAGGGGCGTGTACCTAGTGCTCTGCGGAGGTCTCGCAGTTCTTGCCTTCCAGCACGGGTCACCTCTGATCGGCCTCGGCGCGATTGCGTACGGCCTCTATATTCTCGCTGGTGGGAAGTGGTTCATCTATTGAGCCGCGACCGTTCCATCGACTCCTGTGGCGCGTATACCCTAGGTTCTACGATCGCGTCTGGGACAACCCGCTAACCGATCACTTGGCGGCGCGGGTGGTCGGTCTGATCCCTCCCGGCTTGCCCGTTGACGACGTCGGAGCTGGCTCCGGCCTTTACACCTTGCACCTTCACCAGGCGGGGATGAATGTTTGTGCGTTTGAGCCCGACGCCCGCATGCGACGTTACCTTGCCGCGCGCCTTCCCGGTCTTGCCGTCTGCGATTCCGCAATTGAGGAACTGAGTGGAGGTGGCGCGGAGCCGCGAGTGGTAGTTGCTGCGAACGTCCTTCACCTAATACCCGACCCGCAGGCGGCTCTGGAGAAACTGAGGTGCCGGGCTGGCCGTAACGGACTGGTCATTGTCGTCGGACCCTCTTCACGGGCGAGTTTGACGCGGTTCTGCCTGGCACTCCGCCGACGCAACGAGTCTGTGATCGGCATGCTGCGCTTTCTGTCGATCCATATGCTCTTGGCACCACTCATTGCATTGGGCGGCGGATTGAGGCTGGGCCGCAGCTCGGCTCGGCTGGTCGACGACGCGACCATGGAAGTGACAGTGGACGGAGTCGCGCAGCTCGCACTGTTCGAGGGCCAATTTTGGGATGGGCCCTTCATACAATGATCTAGGTCGAGCGGCCTGGGTCGGATCCTGATCGAGGAATGCGACCGCGCCGAGAAGCTGTCGCAGCACTTCAACTCTGACTCGGGCGCGGCTACGAGGTAGCGCGAAGACGGCGCCCCTCGCCCCCACCGCCCGATAACTCTCCCTTACGTACACCGTGCTCCAAGAGCGTTTGCGGATCCTTCTCGGTCGCCCTGGATGCCTGGGCGTATCGTCGGTCCATGCCCGAGCCTCCGCTCCTCACCCTGCGCCGCTGGGAGGACCACGGTGCGATCTGGCGGACCAGGTCGATCGCCGACGGCAAGGCGGTAATCGACCTGTGTGCCTGCCACGGTGAGCTCATCGACCAGCTGCGCTCGCGAGATGCCGAGTTGCTGGCCTACCTCGCCAAACGCCCGAGCTCTGACTGCGAGCCGCTCATGGCACCAGCGCCCGGAGAAGATCGGCCGCCGGCCTGACCTCGGTCATCCGCGTCACCGTCTCCCCCGCGTAGAGTGCCCCGGCGTCGAGCAAGTTGGGAGGACCGTCATCGGTGGGTGGCGCCGGCGTCAGCACCCGCCCACTCGGGCGCTGGGCTTTGATCATTCGAGCCTGTAGGCCCGATGGCATGTAGCGCGCGCCCGGCGCCAGGAGACGATTTAGGGCCCGATTCAGCAATGGCCCGTACCGGTCGCCATCCAGCCAGCGCTCCGTCGCCGCGTTGGCCACGACCCGGTGCGGCGCCGGCCAGCTGGCGCCGAAGAGCTCGGTGAGGATCGTGTCCTGGGCCTCGAGCAATCGCTGCCTGTACCCCGGGTGGGCACGGCTCTCGGCGGAGAGCAGAAAACGGGTGCCCGCCACCGCGGCGCTCGCTCCCGCCTCGAGCGCCTTAACCACATCCTCACGCTCGGCGATGCCGCCCGCGACCAACACCGGGTAGCCGGCCGGCAATGCCGTCTTGACTCGCTCGAGCAACTCAAGCGCCGGCAGCGTGCCGCGCACATGACCGCCGGCCTCGAGGCCCTGGACGATCACGGCGTCGGCGCCAGCCGCTTGCGCGGCTCGCGCCTCTGCAACCGAGCCACACTGGTGAAGCCAGACCCCGGCGGTCCTTCGCCGCGGCCTACCCCAGAACGTCACGACGACGTCGGCCTTGGCTGCCGCGGCGAACCAGTCGCGCCGCGCGAACGGCAGCAGGAGGTTGACTGCGAGGGGCCGGCCGGTCAACATCCGCGCCGCCGCCAGCTCGCGGTTGATCGACGCGGCGCCGTTGACGGCGATCGTCCCCAGCCCGCCGGCCTCGGACACCGCCGCCGCCAGCTCGTGGCGAGAGAGCCCGCCGCCCATTCCGGCTTGGACGACGGGTAATTCGAGGCCGAGACGCTCGAGCAGCGACATGGCCTCAGTCTAGGTTCGCAGCCTCAGAGGCGGACCTGGAACCCAGGCGGGTCGTATTTGCTCGCCAGCCGGGCGAGGGTCAGCGCAGCCAGCATCAAGCCGAAGTCGCGCAGGGCGATGTCGTAATAGCCGGAGTAGGTCAGCAGGTTGATGACGATCCCGGCGAGCCAGGCCGCGACGATGTAGGCGCCGTAGCGGGGCTTCAGGGCGACGGCGATGCCGGCGATGATCTCGATCACGCCCACCAGGTGCATCGCGGTTGACGCGCTGCCGGGAATGATGTCGTTAATCCAGGGCGCCAAGTAAGACTCCCAGTCGACCATGATGTTGAAAAACTTGTCGAGGCCGAAGAGGATCGGCGCGACGGTGAAGGCGATCCGCAAGAGCAGAAAGGCCTGGTAGGCAGGGTCGCCCTTGAGGCGTTCGCCGAACGTCGTTGAAGTCAGGCCGACCTCGCGCGGGTCGAGAGTCGCGGTGCTGGACATGTGGGCCTCCAAACGTTGGTGATGATTGGCTGTCCCTGTCTTGGCGTCTCCCGGTCACCGAGTCTTACCGTCGCGGCGACAAATCGTGCTTTCAGGCCCTCAGTGCGAGGAGGAGGTAAGGATCGAACGGCGCCGGTCGCTAACAATGCGTGGCGCCAGCGACGATGACGATGCCGATCGAGACTCCTGCCGGAGATTCTGCCGCGCCGGGCGAGGACAACTCGCGGCTCTGGCTGGAGCGGCTCGGCGCGAGCGGACCGAGGCGAGACGCTGCCGTTATCGAGCTGCACGCGCTGCTGTTGAAGGCGGCGCGCTTTGAGATCAATCGCCGCCGGGCTTCCCTTCCGCACCTGCGCGGCGACGATCAGGAGGACCTCGCACAGCAGAGCGCCGACGATGCCCTGTTGGCGGTGCTGGCGAAGCTTGGGGACTTTCGCGGCGAAGCCCGCTTCACGACCTGGGCCTACAAGTTCGCCCTGCTCGAGGCGTCGGTGAAGGTTCGGCGCCGCGCCTGGCAGGGACGCGAGATCCCGATCGCCGAAGATGCCTGGGCGGTGCTGGCCGACCCCGCCAGCTCCACGGGCGCCCATGTCGAGGACACCGAGCTGTTCGGGGCGCTGCGCGAGGAGATCGAGGGTGCCCTTTCCGAACACCAGCGTGAGGTACTCGTCGCTGTGACGCTGAACGACGTTCCGATCGACGTCCTCGCCGAGCGACTGGAGACCACTCGCGGTGCCCTCTACAAGACCCTGCACGACGCTCGGCGCAGGCTGCGAACTGCGCTCGCCGAGCGTGGCTTTGGGATCGAAGGAACCCGAGAGGAGGCGTCATGAACGACCGCGACAAGAGCGGAGCGCCGAAACGAGAGGCGGTGCTGGCCCGCCTCCTCGGGCCCGTTGGACCCGAGCTCGGTTGTGAGGAGTGCTTCGCCGAGCTGGACCGCTATGTCGAGCTGAACCTCGCCGGTTCGGACCCAGACGGGCACGTGCCGGGGATGCGGGCCCACCTCGAGGGCTGCCCGGCCTGCGCGGAGGACTTCCGCAGTTTGAAGGCCCTGCTCGAATCCGAATTAGAACGGGTCGAGCGCGAATGATCCGCGGCGCGACGCCACGCTCAGCTCAGTTCCCGGGCGATGAGTTGGCGAGCACGCTGCCGATGACAACGCTGCCGGCCAGACCGAGGATCGCTACGCGATAGAGGATCAGGCGGCTGCGCGCGTTTGAAGAAGCGCGGCCGGCGCCGACCGCAAATCCGACTAAGGCACCCAGCAGCACCAGGCTCCCGGCTACGACCAGGCCGACCACGTCGCCGAGCACACCGCTGGCGACGGCGGCGTTGCCCACGTTCCACAGTCCCAGCTGGGTGCGCCTTAGCCGAGCCGAGAGCCTGGGCGCCGGCAGTCCCAGACACCCCACGCCCAGGAGTAGCTGAGCCACCCCACCGACCAACACCAAGTATGCGGCCAGCCACGAACCATGGGCAAACGGCGCCGCACTGTTGATGGCCGCCACCAGGCCGCCGACGACGATCATCGCCCCTGCTGCGGCCGTGAACGCCCAGGTGTAGCCATCGACCCGCTGGCAAACGGCGTCGTTCATCGGATGGTCGATTCCGGTCCGCCCACGGGGGGCCGATGTGAATCGAGGATCAGGTGATGAAAGTCCGCTTGAAGCCGAGAATCCAGTTCCGATGCCGCGGCGTTGCCGGCGACGTCGCAATCGGGAGCTCCGGTCACCAGGACCACCTCCGTGGCGGGAAAGGTGCGTAGCTCATCCTCTACGGCCTGGACCATGTCCTCGTCACCCACCCGCGCGGCGGTCGCGACGCCCGCCTTGGCCAGCGAGGCGGCGCTCAGCACAAGACAGCGCTGGGCCTGATCGTGCGCGGGGTCCGAATCGGAGGCCCAGCGGTCGAGGAACCGATGCCGAGCGGCCACCAGGACCACAACCTCCGCCTCAGCTTGGTCAACGTCCCTGATTCCGGCCACCTCGACGATCTGCTCAATCGCCCGCTCGTCCTCGAGGGCGCCGCTGACGACGACCAGCAGGTGGTGGCGAAAATCTCGCAGGGAGGCGGGCACGATCGGTCCTCGCGGCGGGTGGCGAACCGCCATCACCACGATCGAGGTAGCGGCGAGTGCCCCTGCCGCCATGCCGAGGCCCGGCCCGCCGAGGTAGAAGCCGCCGACGATCACGACGGCGATCGCCGCCACGATCAGCGGCAGCGTCCAGGCTGCCAGGAGAGGCTCCCCGACCGGCTGAGCCCTATCCGATGAAGGCAGCCGGTCCATCGTTCGGCTAGTTCACCAACGCCGCGCCGAGCACGACGAGAGCCAGGGTTAGAACGCCGATGCAGGCGCGCAGGACCGCGGCGACGATCGCGCCCCGGCGGACCAGTGGGTCGAGCGGCTCACCTCCGACCTGAGCCACCGCCCGACGGCGCAACCGCGTCATCCCTCTGGCCTGGGCCATCCCCGCGGCGGTGGCGAGCAGGAGGGCGCCGGCGACAACGGCGGCCGCGACCATGAGACCGTCCCAGGGATGGCCGTCGAGCAGAATCGCGCCAGTCGCGAGCGCGACCAGGAGCGCGAGGGTGCCGACGATCCCGTAGGAGCGGCCAAGGGCGCGGAAGAACTCAACTCGCTGGGCGGGTTGGAGGGTGCTTGAAGCTGCCCGAGCGACGATGAAGATCGCCACCAGACCCCCCACCCAGATCGATGCGGCGAGGGCGTGTACCGCGATCAGGGGTGCTGAGGTGGCGGCGATCAATCATTGTCCTTGCGGTAGTAGGCGGCGTTGATCTCGATGTACTTCTGCCACTCCGGCGGGACCATGTCCTGGGACGTGATCGCGTCCACCGGGCAGGCCTCGACGCAAGCGTCGCAGTCGATGCACTCGTCGGGGTCTATGTAGAGCATCTCCACCGAGTCGTAGTCGGGCTCCTCGGGCGTGGGATGGATGCAGTCGACCGGGCAGACCTCCACGCAGGAGTTGTCCTTCGTGCCGATGCAGGGCTCGTTGATCACATAAGCCACAGGGCCCCTCCTTCGATTGTTTTACACAGGTAGCTTGTATAAATTATAGAGCCATTCATTCGGCCAGAAGATGACTGTCCACAGTCACCTCCGCCCCGCTGAAAAGGCGGGAAACCGGACAGAGGGCCGCGGCCTCGGCGACGACCGCCTCGAACCCCGCCGCATCGAGCCCGTCGACCCGTCCGCCCACATCGAGCACCGAGGAGACGATCGTCGGCAGACCGTCCACCTCGGCAAGGGTCACGGTCGCCTTCACCTGCAGCTCCTGCGGCGTCATCTTCGACTCCCCCAGCTTGAGCGCGAGCGCCATCGCGAAGCACGAGGAATGCGCCGCGGCGCAGAGCTCCTCCGGGCTGGTCTTGCCGCCGGGAGCCTCGGTGCGGGAGGCCCAAGTTACGTCGAGATCGTCAAAGCCTCCGCTGTCGGCTTGGACCACACCGTGTCCGCTGGCGAGGTCGGCTGACCAGGTGGTCTTGGCGGCGCGAGTTGCAATGGCCATCGCTGCTCCTTTCGGTCAGCAGCCCAAGGTGGCTGCTTGTTTTACACAATATCAATGTGTAAAATAGATGGCCACCCCGAAAACCCACAATCGACTCGAGGCCAAGCGATGACCGAGGACGCCAAGACGCACGTACTGATCGCGGGAGGGGGCGTGGCGGCACTCGAGGCGCTGCTGGCCCTACGCGCACTGCTCGGTGATCGGGTCACGATCGAGATCCATGCTCCGCGCCGCCAGTTCGTCTACCGGCCGTTGGCGGTGGCCGAGCCGTTTGGGATCGGTCAGGCGCTGCGATTCGACCTTGCCGAGATCGCACAACGCCACGGGGCGCTCTTCCGGGCCGAAGGACTCGAATCCGTGGAGCCAGAGCTCCATCGAGCTACGATGCGTCGACGCCGCCGCATCGGCTACGACAAGCTCTTGATCGCCTGCGGAGCCAAGATGCACTGGTCGGTTCCCGGCGCGATCACCTTCTGGGGACCGGCCGGTCATGAGGGATTCGACCGCCTCCTCAAGGAGCTGGAGGAAGGCGCGGTACGCAGAGTGCTGTTCACGATGCCGGCCGGCTTCGGCTGGCCGCTTCCGATCTACGAGCTTGCCCTGATGACCTCGGCGCATCTCGCCGAACTGGGAGTCGGGAACGCCGAGCTGGTCATCGTCACCCCGGAGGATGTACCGCTGCAGCTATTCGGACCGAACGCCAGCAATCAGGTCGCTGCGCTCCTCGCCGATCGAGGGATAGAGATCAAGACCGGCAGTTACCCGACTCGATTCGAGGGGGGCAAGCTGTCCGTGACCCCCGGCGATTCGATCCCTGCGGATCGCGTAGTAAGCATGCCCAGCTACGAAGGGCGCCAGATCGACGGCATACCGCGCGATCAGCGGGGATTCATTCCGGTCGACGAGCACGGTCGCGTGCGCGGCCTACCCGATGTATTTGCCGCTGGGGACGCGACCGACTTCCCGGTCAAGCAGGGTGGGCTCGCCGCCCAACAGTCTGACGCGGTTGCCGCCACGATCGCCGCGCAGCTCAATGAGGAGGTCGAGCCAGAGCCTTTTCACCCAACCCTGCGCGGGCTCCTGCTGACCGGCAAACGACCCAGATATCTGCGGAACGAGCTGGAGGGTGGCCAGGGCGAAACCTCAGCGGTGACCGACCACGCACTCTGGTTCCCGCGGGGGAAGGTCGCGGGGAGATACCTGGCCCCCTTGCTCGCTTCCCTTGCCGGTGAGAGTCTGGAGCCTTCCAAGGCGGTGCTCGATAGCTCGACCGAGATCGACCTGGCCGGCCTCGACCTCATGCGCGGCGCGGTGAGAGCCAGCCTCGACCTCGCTGCCACCGCGGCCGCTTAGAGTCAACTCAAGAGGGAGCGCGAATGAATAGCTGGAAGCTCAGGTCGCTGGATCTCAAGCCCCGCTTGCCCGAGATCCTCTCGACCCATGACGCCGCCCGGGGCATCGTCCTCGATCTGGATGCCGGTGAGGGACTTGCCGAACATGTCGTGCACGAGCGCGCATGGCTCCTGGTCATCGACGGCGAGGTCGAGGTCAGCACCGCTTCGGGGGAGAGCGTAAGTGGCGGCGTCGGGCTTCTGAGCGAATTCGCTCCGGGCGAACGACATGAGGTCCTCGCCATTTCCAAGGCACGCTTGTTCCTGCTGTTGGCACCCTGGCCCGGCGAGAATCATCCGGGCTCGATGACGATTCAGGACAAGCTCTACGCCCGCCGCCGAGCCGCGAAGCGCTCGGAGTCCAGCTAGGCCACCAAGCCGGCCCGCGAAAGCGAGTCGAGCAGCAGGTGGAAGTAGACGAGACCGCCGTACGGCGCCCAGCGCGAAACGACCTGCTCGACCCGCTCGTAGTCGAGCTGCCCGTCAAGCCCGAGAAAGGCCTTCAATTTGTTACGAGCCCCGACGTCGTCGCCAGGGAAGACGTGTAGGCGGCCGAGTCCACGCAGCATCACGTATTGCGCGGTCCAGCGGCCGACGCCGTGCAGGCCCGTCAGCCGCTCGAGCACCTCGGCGTCTCCGGCATCCTCCAAGGCCTGGAGATCCAGATCGCCATCGACGATCCCCCCCGCGCTGGTGACGATCGTCCGCGCCTTCGCCATGCTGAACCCGAGGCGCTTGAGATCAGCCGGATCCACTGTCGCGAGCTCCGCCGGGCCGGGAAACGTGTGAAGCCGATCCTCTCCAGCGCCGTCCGATCGACCATGAGCCGCGCTGAGCCGATTGAGTAGATGCACTCCGACGTCGAGCGAGAGCTGCTGGCAGGCAATGCCGTTGACCAGTCCCTCGAAGACGGTCGCGAACCGCGGCGGCTTCAGTCCGCGCATCCGCGCGACCAGGCCCTCGAGGGAGGGTTCCGATGCGGCCATCCTCGCGAATCCAGATAGGTCGGTCCCGAGTCCGAGGAGCCTCTCCAGCGTCTGCCGTGCCTGGTCTTCGGCGCCGCGATCGATCGTGTCGCCCCTGAGCACCACCTCCAGCCTCGGAGTGTCCGGCGAGCCGGCCTGGGTCACCGCGAGAGCCATGGCACCCTCGCCGAATGACAGCGCGCGGCGGAAGACGTGTCCATCCCAGCGGTCGACCTCGTTGTGAGGTCGCCGCCGCAACGCCCATGCCGTCAGGTCGAGCCGAAACGGCGGCGATGGCTCGATCGAGAAACGGCGCTCCCGCGAAAGCTCCGGGCTCCGCTCGCCGCCAGTCAGCGCGGTCCCCCGCGTGGCAATCCGCGCCTCAGTACCTCTGCGAGGACGACGGCGTCGTTGTGATCGGTGTCCTTGGCCGCGTAGACGAGGGTGAGGGTGCCTTCGCGGGCCCGCCGGCGCAGCCCCGCCAGCGCCGAGCGGTGCTCCCCGAGCTCCTCGCAAAAGCGTCGTCGGAACTCCGGAAAGCGGCTTGGCTCGTGGCTGAACCACTGCCTCAGCTCGGTGCTCGGTGCCAGTTCCCGGTCCCACTCATCGAGCTCTGCTCGCTCTTTGGACAGGCCGCGTGGCCAGAGTCGGTCGACCAGGATTCGATAGCCGTCAGAAGGCTCGGCGGGCTCGTAGGCACGCTTCAGGCGGATCTCCATCGCGCCCTTGCTCACGGGTTTTCCTCCGCCCGCTCGATCGCGATCGCGAGGCGTGCGAGGTCGTCTGGCTCAAGGGCCCGTTCGACCATCGGGAAGAGCTCACGCTCCTCGAAGCGCACGTGGTCGTCCAGGAGCCGGCCCAGGTCTCGCAGCTCTGCGAGTGAGGCTTCCGCCTCCGCCGCACGCAGGGCCGCGCGCCGGATCGCCAGGTGCTCCTCCAGCATCCGCGCCACCGCGACGCGGTCCACGGGGCAATGCAAGGCCCAACCCGGCAGCAGCACCTCCTCCTCGACACGGAAGTGGTGTCGCCCCTCGGACTCCCAGAAGGCAAGGAAGTCCTGGCCGGCGGCGTCGGCGTCGGTCGCCTCGCGCAGCCGCTTCGCGGCCAGCAGCGACTTCAGATGATCGCGCGAGAGCGGCTGCAGCGCCTCTGCCCGTTTCATCAGAGGCTCGGGCGAGCTCGGAGGAGGACCCGCGCGGCAAGGATTGCGACGCGGCCGGCGAGCATGGCGTAGGCCAGGAGCAGTGCCGCGACCGCGGGACCTCGCAGTCCGTCGACGCCAAACGACTGGGAGAGCGCCATCGCTGCGATTCCAGCCATTGCCAGGGCGGCGATGAAGCCGTCGAGCCGTGGTCGTGCCGCCGGCATCCGTGCCGCGAAGCCGCCGCGGACCCTGACGACCACGGCAAGCAGGTGGGTCAGCGAGCCGAGCACGGTGAGGCCGATCCAGCCGCTGACCAAAAGCGTGCCGACGGTGGTCCGGGTCGAGCCGCTCAGAGCATTCGAGGGGCCGTCCGCGATCGCCGCAACCGTGGCGACCAGGAGCCCGGCGAGAAGGAAGGGCTGGGCCGCCGCGACGATTCGCGCCGGGAGCGAAAGCGGCCGAGTCGCCTCGCGCAGGCAGGCGGCGATGTTGACGAGAAGCGCGATCGCACCCGCGCAGAGTCCGAGCCAGCCGGCGAGGGCGAGCGGTTCGAGTGCCCAGCCGTAGCCGATGGCGAGCGCCGCCACGCCTCCGGTCCAGGCGAGGAACGCGACCCCCTGCAGGCGGGGAAAGCGAAGCTGGGTTTGGGTCAGCGACGGGAAGAAGGTGTGCAGGGTGCCGACGATCGCCGCACCGAACCAGCCCGCCAGGTTCAACGACATATGGGCCCCGAGGAGATCGCCCTGACTCCAGGGCACGCCGCGAGCCAGCAGTGACCCCGCCACCATCCCCAGCCCGAGGAAGCAGGCCCCGCTGACGTACCACCGGGTTGCCCACGGGGAGCGTCGCAGCGAGGATCGCCGCATCGCGGCAATCGCCGCCGCCCAGGCCACCAGGCCCCCCACCAAGAGGCCGGCCGCGAGCCAGATCAGCGTCTCGGCATGCTCGGGAACGGCAATCGCAAGCAGGATCGCACCGGCATTCCAGTAGAGGATCTGGGCGCGGATGAGAGCTCGCGGAGGAGGATCGGTGGCGAGGAAGGCACCGGCGAAAAACTGGGTGGCGCCGAGGACCAGCTGCGAGACGCCACCGACAAACGCCAGATGCAGCGCAAGCCAGTGGCCCCACGGCCACGGGGCGATCCATTGGGCGATACCGACCGCTGCCGCGGAGAGCAGAAAGGCGAGCCCACAGATGAAGAAGGCGCCGACGACATCGGTCGGGCGCAAGTCGCCTTCGCGACGCGGACGGGGTTCTTGGCGGCAGTGGCGAGCGGTGGAGCTGCTCACCTGGAGACCTCGATCAGGCAGCCGGCCCGATCGGGATCGTGAGGCTCGAAGCCGGTCAGCTTGGCCTTCGGATCGAGCTTCTCGAGGACACCGGCCGTGATCCCGCGGTGCAGAGTGCAGACGACATCGGCGTTCTCGCGCACCGAGTCGCGATAGGGGCAGTTATCGAGACGGCAGGTCAGGCCGCCGTCGGCTTTCACCTTCATCGAAGGTTGAAAGCCGAGCGCGGCGAGGGTCTGACGCAGTCCCTCCGCAGGGTCGCCGTTCTCCTTCGGCGCAAGCTCCCGGCCGATCTCCCGGCCGGTCCGCTCGACTTCACGCAGCCGGGTCGGGCCGACAGGGATGGCACGGGCCAGCCAGACCGCCAGGCTGGCGTAGGCAGAGGGTGGTTGGCCAGAGGGCTGCGCGCCCGGGGCGACGGTCCAGCGGTCGCCGGGACGCCCTCTCCCCGCCCGCTCCTGTCGGCGCTCGACCAGGCCGGCCTCCTGCAGCCGCTCGAGGTGGACCCGCACGCCGTTGGGGTGCAGGCCGAGACGAGCCGCCAAATCGTCGGTCCCCACCGCTTCCTTCAGCTCCGCCAGCAGGGTGAAGATACGCGCCCGGGTGGGCTGCGTCAGCGGGTCATCTGTCGAGGCCGGTAGATCCATGATCCAAGTTTTGCACAGACGATGTGTGCAAACTAATCATTGCTTTGACGACTCGCCTGCAGGCACCGCGACGGCGGTGGTCGAAGCCTGGGCGGGAGCAACTTCTGACTCGTTCATCAGGGCGTGCCGGGCGCCGGGAATCCCAAATTCGTAGGGCCCGCCGACGACACGCGGAATCCGCTCGAAGTTGAAGCGCGGCGGCGGCGAGGAGACCTGCCACTCGATCGTCTTCGCCCGCCAAGGGTTGGCCGGGGCGCGGGGGCCGAAGCGCCAGCTGACGATCATGTTGTAGAGGAAGACCAGCTGGGCGGCCCCGAGCATGAAGCCGAAGACCGAGATCAACAGGTTCCACTCGCCGAACTGGGTCGCGTAGTCGACGACCCGCCGCGGCATCCCGTCCATCCCGATCCAGTGCATCGGGATGAAGGTTCCCCAGGTGCCGATCAGCGTCAGCCAGAAGTGAAACCGACCCAGCTTCTCGTCATACATCCGCCCGGTGATCTTCGGAAACCAGTAATAGACGCCGGCGAAGATCGTGAACACCGAGCCGGCGAAGAGGACGAAGTGGATGTGGGCGACGATGAAGTAGGTGTCGGTGACGTGGATGTCAATCGGGACCATCGCGATCATCACGCCGCTGATGCCTCCGAGGATGAAGCTGCCGATGAATCCCAGCGCGAAGAGCATCGAGGTCGAGCGCAGGTTGATCTTGCCGAAGTAGAGCGTGCCCAGCCAGGAGAAGATCTTGATCCCGGTCGGGACCGCGATCAGGACCGAAGTCATCATCATCGGCACCCGCAGCCAGCTGAACATGCCGGCGACGAACATGTGGTGGGCCCAGACCGAGTAGCTGAGGACGATGATCGCGATCAGCGAGAGCGACATCAGCCGGTAACCGAAGATCGGCTTTCGCGAGTGGGTGGAGATGACCTCGCTGATGATCCCGAAGCCGGGGATGATCATGATGTAGACCGCCGGGTGGGAGTAGAACCAGAAGATGTGCTGGTAGCTGACGACGTCGCCGCCGGCCGCGAACTGGAAGAAGTTGGTGTGCAGAATGCGGTCGAACAGGACCATGAACTGCACTCCGGCGATGAACGGCGTCGCGGCGATCACCAGCAGCGAAGTCGCGAGGTTGGCCCAGACCAGCAGTGGCATCCGCCAGAAGGTCATCCCTGGGGCGCGCATGGTGATGATCGTGACCAGGAAGTTGAGCGCGGCGAGGATCGAGGAGAAGCCGGCGAACTGGACGCCGATGTTGAAGAAGGATTGCCCGAGCGGCGCCCCGGTCGAGAGCGGCGCATAGCCGGTCCAGCCAGCGTCGAAGGCGCCGCCCGGGACCAGGAAGCTCGACATGAAGATGATGCCCGCCAGGACCAGCAGCCAGAAGCTGAGCGCGTTCAGCCGCGGGAAGGCCATATCCGGGGCGCCGATCATCAGCGGCAGGACGTAGTTGGCGATCCCGGCGAAGACCGGGATCACGAAGAGGAAAATCATGATCGCCGCGTGCGCGGAGAAGATCGAGTTGTAGCTCGCGGCGTCGACGATCTGCGTCCCCGGCTGGGCGAGCTCAGCTCGGATCAGCATCGCCAGCAGGCCACCGATGAAAAAGAAGAAGAAGGTGGTGACGATGTACTGGATCCCGATGACCTTGTGATCGGTGTTGAAGGTGAAGTAGTCGCGCCAGGTAGCTGCCCCGTGTTCGGCATGGTCCTCCGGCTGGGTCGGCATCCCGAGCGCCCAGCGCAACCAGTAGGTGATCGCGCCGAAGCCGACCAAGAAGCCGAAAGCTCCGGTGATGACCGGAACAACCACATGGGGGTAGCCGGTCTGTTCGGTCTGGAAGGTCGGCAGGCCCGATATCGCTCTCAGCCCGACGACCAACGCAAAGCCGATAGCGCCGCCGACGAGGGCTCCGACGATGCCACGCGACCACTTGCGGAAAAGCTCGTCTCCGGAAATACCGAAACCAGGGGCATGGGGATCGGTCGTCGTGCGGTCTGCCTGCGGTGCCGATCGTTGGAGCGCGGTGTCTGCCATCAAACTTCCGGTCGCGTCATATTTTTCCTACTAACATTGGGAAAAGTAGCACCGCGGCGATCATCTCGCCACCCGTTCCGGTAGCCGGCTCCAGGATGAGCAGCCAGAACTGAGCGGACAAGCCGTGGCAACCCACCCGGGGTCACCTCGTCCCTAACCCCTCCGCACGCTGTTGACTTCCCAGGTCCAGACGGCGGGGGGATCGCTGGCGGGAAAGGATTCGTCGCCCGTTTCATCGGAGCTCGCCGACGCGGAGCTGGCCGGTTCCTCGAGCGTCTCTGTCTCGTCGTTGGTCGGGGTGGCTGGCGAGCGTGGCTCGATCATTCGCCGATCCTGTCACGAAGTGCACCTGCTGAACATAGGTTTTGATACCCAACCGCCGAAAGCCGCTCGGTTCAGTCCGCGACCAAACTGCAGCTGTCGAGCCCGAGAGACCGCTCCACCGTGCTAATCGGCGAATCCGGGGCACGCACTCCCGAGCTTTCGGCCTGAAGCACCGAGGGCTGCAGGCCAAGCAAGCGTAGATCCCTCAGGAGCTCGCCCAAGCTGTCATCGTCGAGCGGGGACGCTGGCGGGGTTATGCCTAGCTCGATCTGCCATCCGACTGCGATCTCACCCTCGGGGCCAGGTTGGCTGAGACGCAGGAGGCGGATCGCCGCCTCGGGAGCATCTTTACGCAGGCGCTTGACCTCCGCCGTCAACCACTTCTGCACTTCCTCGGAGGCGACGGGGGCAAATGGATGGCAGCGGACTGCGATTTGGCTCATGCATCAATTTTCTGCCATTTCTCAACGGGCGACAATGGGTGCCCCTATCCATTTCGATCGATTAGCTGCGTTTACGCCCGCGCCTCGACGAAGAAGAGCTCGGAGTGGATGCGCTCAGGTGCCGCACCAAGCGCTCCAGCCGCGGCAGCAGAGGCGAGGACGAACCCCGGCGAACCCGCTATGAAGACTTCGTGATCGGCGAGGTCGGGGCAAATATCCGGCAGTAGATCCGGCACGCGCCTACGCTGACCCTCGCCGGTCAGGGTCACGATGAATCGAAACCGCTGGTGGACCGCCTGCCAGCCCAGGAACAGATCTCGGCTCAGCACGTCGGCGCTGGAACGAGCCGAGAACACGACCGTCACCGGCTGCTGTGGAAAGGACGACAGGGAGGTCTCGACCAGAGCACGGACTGGCGCCAGGCCCGCCCCGGCTGCCAGATATAGGCAGGGTGCAAGGGAGGTCTTCTGGCTAACAAAGTCTCCGTAGGGGCCGGTGAAGATCACCTCGTCTCCGATGCGCAGCTGGTCGTGAACCCAGCTGCTGGTGGTTCCTTCGGACACGCGGGTAACCAGCAGCGAGACTTCACCGTCCGGACGCGGAGCATTGGCGGGCGAGTAGGACCGCGGCGGCACGCGGCGGTCTGAGTCCTCCACCAACGCGTACTGGCCGGACTGAAATGCGATTGGCTCTGCGAGCGGGCGAAGCCATAGTTCAACGATCGTGGGAGTCACCCGCTCGATAGCGCTTACCTGGTATCGCGCTTCATCGGGCTGGGGCTCGGCTATGGCGCGCCCCAGCCGTCAGCCCGGTTAGGGAAGTCACCCGTCACGAGCATGGATTCTGGCGAACGGTGTTGCCTGGAATCGATGTGAGCTGTCCTATTTGACCGTGAGAGTCCCTTCCATGCCGGCTTCCCGATGGCCTGGGACGGTGCAGAAGAAGGTGTAAGTACCCGGTTTCAGGTTGACGACGGTGGAGGTTTCGCTTTCCGTGATGACTTCGGTCTGGCCCACGACCTTGCCGCCGGAGTCTTCGATCGCGACGTCATGTTCGAGTGGCTGGGGATTGTCCAGATCGACCGTCACTTCGCCAGCCGACGCCGTAGCGCTATCGCTGGCGTAGGCGAGGCCGCTGGAAGCGGCTGCGATGTCGAGGGTGGACGCGCTGCCAGCCGACTTTCCTTCGGTTTCTCCAACGCCGCTGCTTGGCGAGGTGGCTTCGCTGTCGGAGCTGCTGGAGCTCCCA
>DASSBJ010000123.1:0-9175 GCA_035698885.1 Solirubrobacterales bacterium | reverse complement strand
GGCCGCCAGCGACTCGAGCTCCGGGTGGGCGACCGGCGCGACCAGGGTGACGTCGGCGTCGCAGGCGAGCAGGCCCTCGACCTTCTCCAGGCCGATGTCGCCGCCGCCGACGACCAGGCAGCGCCGCCCCTTGAGCTTCAGACAGGCGATGTAGAAGGGGGTCTCGAGCATGTCGCGCACGCACGACTGATCGCAGATCCCCTTGCGGAGCTGGCAGACGCACTCCTTGCCTGCATAGGCCTGGGCCGGCATGGGGGAAAGACTAAAGGGAGGCGAGCGTCAGCCGAAGGCCGTCGGGGACGCCGGTCCTCGCCCGCCAGCCGAGCTCGCGCTCGGCCCTGCCGGCGTCGAGCGCGATCCGCTGCACCTCGCCCGCGCGTGGCGGCGCGAGCTCGGGCTCGAAGTCCTCGCGGCCCTCGATCTCGGCGAGCCTGGCGGCGAGCTCGAGCACGTCGGTCTCGATCCCGCTGCCGATGTTGATCGGGCCACTGGCCTCAGACCCCGCCGCCGCGAGCGCCGCCTCGACCACGTCGCCCACATATATGTAGTCGCGGGTCTGCCTGCCGTCGCCGAACACGGTCGGACGCTCGCCGGCGCGCAGGCGACCGCAGAAGATCGCGATCACGCCCGCCTCGCCGAGCGGGTCCTGGCGCGGGCCGTAGACGTTGCCGAGCCGCAGGCTGACCCCGGAGAGGCCGTAGAGCCGTTCGTAGAGCGCCAGGTAGCCCTCGGCGGCGAACTTGCTCTGGCCGTAGGCGGAGAACGGTTCGATCGGCGCGCTCTCGTCCAGCGGCAGCGCCTTGCCCGCACCCTCGCCGTAGATCGCGCCGCCGGTCGAGACGAAGACGATGCGCGCCGAGCCCGCCCCGCGCATCGCCTCCAGCAGGTTGGCGGTGCCGCCAATGTTGATCGCCGCGTCGAACGCGGGGTCGGCGAGCGAGCGGCGCACGTCGATCTGCGCCGCCAGGTGGAAGACGATCTCGGGCTTCGCGCGCCCCAGCAGCTCGGCCAGCGCCGCGCCCTCGCGGATGTCGAGCTCGACCAGCTCGGCGCCCGCCGCCAAGGCTTCGTCGAGGTTCGAGCGCCGCCCGGTCGAGAGGTCGTCGACCACCGTCACCGCGTCGCCGCGGGCGAGCAGCGCGTCGACCAGATTCGACCCGATGAACCCCGCTCCGCCGGTGACCAGTGCCCTCATCGCGCGCCGATCCTACGGGGATCGGCGACCAGCGGCCCGGGAGGGGCAGCCGAACGCCCCTGCTACCCTCGCCGCCCCATGCGACTGATCGTCACCGAGAAGAACAACAGCGCCAAGAAGATCGCCGACATCCTCGGCCGCAACGAGGCGAAGGCGGACAAAACCTACAAAGTCCCCTTCTACACCTGGACCGACGAGAACGGCGACGAGCAGATGACGATCGGCCTCAAGGGCCACGTGCTCGGCCCGGCCTTCCCCGAGGGCTACTCGAACTGGCAGAAGACCGACCTGCACGACCTGATCGACGCCACGCTGATCAAGCAGCCGACCGACAAAAACGTCGTCAAAGCGATCCGCAAGATGGCCAAGGAGGCCGACGAGCTGGTGATCGCGACCGACTTCGACCGCGAGGGCGAGCTGATCGGGCTCGAGGCCCTGCAGGAGATGCTCGAAGCCAACCCGGAGCTCGGCTCGCGCGAGGACGCCGACAGCGGCGCCCTGCGGATCAAGCGCGCCCGCTACTCGGCGCTGACCAAGGAGGAGATCGAGCGCGCCTTCAACGAGCTCGACGAGCTCTCCTACCCGCTGGCCAACGCCGGCGCCGCCCGCCAGGACATCGACCTGCTCTGGGGGGCGACGCTGACCCGCGCGGTCTCGCTCGCCAGCCGCCGCTTCGGCTCGAACTTCCTCTCGGTCGGGCGCGTGCAGAGCCCCACCCTGGGCCTGATCGTCGAGCGCGAGATGGAGCGCCGCGCCCACGTCGCCAAGCCCTTCTGGGAACTGTTCGCCAAGTTCCAGCACCCCGACGGCAGCTTCGAGGCCCACCACGCGACCGACAAATTCTGGGAGAAAGCAGAGGCCGACAGCGCCTTCGCCGGCACCGCCGGCCCGGGCACGGTCAGGTCGGTCACGGCGCGCAAGAACACGCGCCGGCCGCCGACCCCCTACAACACGACCGCCTTCAGCACCGACGCCTCCAGCCGGCTCGGCATCACCCCCGCGAGCGCGATGCGGATCGCCGAGGACCTCTATATGGACGGCTTCATCTCCTACCCGCGCACCGACAACACCGTCTACCCGGCGTCGCTGCCGGTGCGCGAGCTGGTCTTCTCGTTGGTCCGGGTGAAGGAGTTCTCCGCCGCCGCCGGCCTGCTCGACGGCGAGCTGAAGCCGACGCGGGGCAAAAAAGAGACGACCGACCATCCGCCGATCTATCCGACCCAGGCGATCCACCCCGGGGCGCTCGACGGCTCGAAGAAGCGGGTCTACGAACTGGTCGTGCGCCGCTTCCTCGCCACCTTCAGCCCGCCGATGATCACCGAGTCGACGCGGGCCGACATCGAGGCCGGCTCGGAGACCTACTTCGTCCGCGGCTCTGTCGTCGTCGACCCCGGCTACGCCGGCATCTACACCTACGCCCGTTCCTCCGACGAGGAGATCCCCAAGCTGGAGGAGGGGCAGACGCTGGAGCTCGACGGCGAGCCCTGGCTGCTCGACAAGGAGACGCAGCCGCCCTCGCGGATCTCGCAGGCGAAACTGATCGAGATGATGGAGGAGCGCGGTCTGGGCACGAAAGCGACCCGCGCCGACATCATCCAGAAGCTCTTCGACCGCGGCTACGTCTACGGCAACCCGCCGGTCCCCTCGGAGACCGGGATCGCCCTGTACGAGGCGTTCAAGAACTACGTCCCGGCGATGGCGACGCCGGAGATGACCGCCCAGCTGGAGGCGGAGATGGATCGCATCGCCGCCGGCGAGATGAGCAAGGGCGAAGTCGTCGGCGAGAGCCGTGACCTGCTGCACAAGACCTGGACCGAAATCGACGGCAGTCGCGAAGACCTCGCCAAGGTGATCTGGAAGGGGATGGACGAGGACCGCATCCTCGGTCCCTGCAAGGTCTGCGAGGAAGCGGGCCGGACGAAGGAGGACGGCTCGCCCAACATGCTGCGGATCATCCGGGCGAAAAAATCGGGGAAAAGGTTTGTGGGTTGCCAAGGTTGGCGTGCCGACGACCCGGAGTCGTGCGACCAGACCTTCCCGCTGCCCCAGCGGGGCGACGTCTTCCGGCTCGAGGAGCGCTGCTCGGTCTGCGGCGAGACGCCGCGGCTGAAAGTCGTCCCCTTCCGTGGCCGCGCCTGGAACCTCTGCCTCAACGACGACTGCGAGTCGATGCAGGAGATGAAGAAACGCCGCGCCGAACGCGAAGCGGCGAAAAAGGCGAAGGCCGAGATGGAAAAGAAGCCGTCGCCGGACAAGAACGGCAAGGCGAGCAAGGCCGACACCGCGACTCGCAAACGGAAAAGGGCGAAAACCACCGTCAAATGACGTTCGTCTCCTTGGAGGGGGTCGACGGCTCAGGCAAGAGCACGCAGGCGAGGCTGCTCGCCGAGGCGCTCGGGCCGGGGACGACGCTGATCAGGGAGCCGGGCGGGACCGACGCCGCCGAGCGGATCCGCGAGCTGCTCGCCGACCCGGCGCTGGAGCTCGACCCGTTCGCCGAGCTGCTGCTCTTCTCGGCCGCCCGCGCCGACCTGCTGGCCCGCGTCGTACGGCCGGCACTCGACGCCGGCGGGACCGTCGTCGCCGACCGCTTCGCCGACTCCAGCGTCGCCTACCAGGGCGGCGCCCGCGGGCTCGGCGCCAGCCACGTGCTCTCGCTGGTCGACCGGACGATCGACGGGCTGTGGCCGGATGTGACGATCTACCTGCGGATCGATCCCGAGCAGGGGCTGAAGCGGGCCGACGGGCTCGACCGGTTCGAGGCCGAGGGGCTGGAGCTGCAGCGGGCGGTAGCCGAGGCGTATGACGAGATCGCGATCATCGCCTCGGACCGGGTGGTCACGGTCGATGCCGAGGGGACGGTGGAGGAGGTTCACGCGCGGGTGATGGATGCCGTAAGGGATTGGGTTTGAGGCCCGCGGGTCCTGTCGGAGGAGAGGGGGGTGTTAGCGGTCGGGGGCGACCGAACACCCCCCTCTCCTCCGCCACCCACGGGAGACACCAACCCAAGGCCCTGATGGCGCTAACTGCGGCGCTGGAGGCGGGACCGTCGCATGCCTACCTTTTCCTGGGGCCACGCGGGGCGGGGAAGCGGGAGCTTGCGCGGGCCTTTGCCGCGGAGATTCTTGCGGGAGCTTCTGAGGACGCCGAAGACACGAGGCGGAGGGCTCGGCTCGATCCGTCGCCGCATCCGGACCTGGTTTGGCTGGCGCCGAAGGGGGCGCAGCACTTGGTCGAGGAGGTGCGGGAGCGGGTGATTCGGGCCGCCTCCTACCGGCCCTACGAAGGCGGCAAGCGGGTATTCGTCGTCGAGGCGGCGGAGGCGATGCGGGACGAGAGCCAGAACGCGCTGCTGAAGACGCTGGAGGAGCCGCCCGCGTTCGTCCATCTGATCCTGCTCAGCTCCGAGCCGGAGGCGCTGCTGGAGACGATCGCCTCGCGCTGCCAGCCGATCGATTTCGCGCCGCTCCCCGCCGAGGCGATCGAGGCGATGCTGCGCGAGGACGCGCCCGACGCCGCCGCCGACGAGGTCGGTGCCGCGGCCCGCCTCTCCGCCGGCGACGTCGAGCTCGCCGGCCTGCTGCTCACCGATCAGGGCAGGGCGCTGCGCGAGCAGGCCGTCGCACGCCAGTGGGCCGCGATGCTGCAGAACGCCGAGGCGGCCGGCGAGGAGGCCGAATCGGCGACCCGCGAGGCGCTGGAGGAGGAGAAGGAGGCGGGAATGAAGCGCTCCGCCCGCGAGATGACCGACGCGGCCAAGCGCGCCGGCCGCCGCCGCCGCACCGAGCTGCTCGACCTCGGCCTGCGGCTCGCCGCCGCCTGGTTCCGCGACCTCGCGGCGATCGCCTCCGGCGCCGCCGACGCCGCCTACAACCGCGACCGCCTCGATCAGCTCCGCGGAGCCGCCGACGGCCTCGACCCGAGCGCCGCCCGCCGCGCCGCCGAGTTGGTCGCCGACACCCGCCGCCGCCTCGATCTCAACGTCTCCGAGGAGCTAGCCCTGGAGGCGCTTTCGTTCCGGCTCGCCGCCGTTCTCGCCTGAGCGCGCCTGCTCCCTCGCTTTCTCCAGCGCCCGCTCCTGGGCAAGGCGGGTGATCTGAGCCGCCTGGCGGGACATGATCACGCTGAAGTTGAGCGCCAGGCCGAGCAGCAGCAGGAGGATGATCGAGAAGAGGGCGACGTTGGTGTCGCGCACACCCATCAGGTCGGCGACCGTGCCGAGCAGGCCGGGGAAGATCGCGCCGGCGAGCATGCCGATGCCGGCGACGAACCAGACGACGCTGAAGCGCTCCTGCAGGCGGTCGCGGCGGATCAGCTCGAGGATCATCAGCATGAAGGCGACGGCGATCGCCGCGGCGAGGATCCGCGTCTGCGCGGTCAGGTGGACCTTCGGCTGTTCGGCCGCGGCGAGCAGCAGGACGCTCATCGGGAAGCCCCGGCGTTGCGCGGGCGGAACTGGCCGACCAGCAGCACGATCAGGCCCTTGAAGATGAAGAAAGACGAGCGCAGCGGGGTGAGGAAGGAGGAGCCGCCGGCCCGCTCGAGCATCCGCACCGGCACCTCCTCGACCCGCAGGCCCTCACGCACCGCCAGCTGCAGCGACTCGATCTCGGCGAAGTCGGGCGAGTAGTTCTCGCTGAACAGCTCCATCACGCGCCGGTTTGCGGCGCGCATGCCGCTGGTCGTGTCGGTGAAGCGCTGCCGCGTCGCCAGGGTGAGGAAGAAGCGGAAGACGCTGATCCCGATGCGCCGCGAGATCGTCGCCCTGTAGTCCTCGCCGTCGATCTCCTCGGCATCGCCGGTCCTTTCCCCGTCGTCGTGGAAACGCGAGCCGATCACCAGGTCGGCTCGGTCCGCCCGCACCTGCTCGAGCAGCCGCGCGACCTCGGCCGGCGGGTGCTGCCCGTCGGCGTCGAGATGGGCGCAGAAGTCGTAGCCCTCGCGCAGCGCGTAGAGGTAGCCGGTCTGCAGCGCCGCCCCGAGGCCCTGGTTGAAGGGCAGCGAGGCGACCGCCGCGCCGGCCGCGGCCGCCCGCGCCGCCGTCTCGTCGGTCGAGCCGTCGTCGACGACGAGCACGTCGACGTCGGGCAGGCGCTCGCGCACGCCGTCGATCACCGACGCGACCGACTCCGCCTCGTTCCAGGCAGGGATGAAGACCAGGGTCCCGATGCGGCGATTCTCCCATGCCGTCATCCTGTTGCGGGTACCAATGAGACGGATCGGGATCAGGTTCTGGCTGGTCGGCGCGTTCGCCGCGGTGACCCTGCTCACGGCGGGCGTCGTATATCTGTTCGGCGACCGGCCTCGAGCGGTGCTCGGCGCGATCGCGCTCGGGATCATCGCCGGCTTCGCGATCGCGGTCGGGATCTCGAGCCGCGTGCGGCGGCTCTCGCGCGGCGCCGGCGAGCTCGCGTCGGGCTCCTTCGACACCCACCTCGACGTCGGCGGTCGTGACGAGATCGGCGACCTCGCACGGGCGCTCGAATCGATGCGCGCCTCGCTGAAGGAGAGCTTCGGCGTGCTCACCGCCGACCGCAACAAGCTGAAAGCGATCTTCGACGGGCTGACCGACGCGGTGATCGTCGTCGACCAGAACGGCGCCGTGCGCTTCTCCAACAGCGCAGCGGCGAAGCTGCTCGACTCGCTCGGCCGGCCCCCGGCGACGATGCGCTCGCAGCTGCGCCGCGCCAGCGACGTCGGCTTCGCCGCCCACCCGGCGCTGCGGATCGGCGACCGCGCCTACGCGATGAGCGCGCGGGCGCTGCCCAAAGAGCGCGCCGTGCTCGTGGTCGCCCGCGACCGCACCGATGAGATGCGCCGCGAGCTGGCCGAAGCGGACTTCATCTCCAACGCCGCGCACGAGCTGCGCAACCCGCTCGCCGGCATCTCCAGCGCGATCGAGGTCCTGCAGGAAGGAGCGAAGGACGACCCCGGCGCGCTCGAGCACTTTCTCGGCCGGCTCGCCGAAGACGCCGACCGGATGAACAGGCTGACCAAGTCGCTGCTCACCCTGGCCCGGGTCGAGTCGATCGGCGCCGGCGAGACGGAGGAGGTCGATGTGGCGGCGGCGGTGCGCGACACGGTCGGCGCGGTCGAGACCCCCGCGCACATCGAGCTGAGCACGGAGGTCGCCGCCGACCTCGTCGCGAAGGGCGACCCGACCCTGCTGCGCCAGGTCCTCGTCGGCCTGCTGACCAACGCCTTCAAGCACACGCCGCTGCCGGGGCGCGTTACCGTTCGCGGCCGCCGTGACGGCGACGAAGAGGTGATGCTGGAAGTGATCGACACCGGGCCCGGGATTCCCGAGGCGGAGATAGAGCGCATATTCGAGCGCTTCTACCGCCGCGACGAGTCGCGCAAGCAGGAGGGCTTCGGGCTCGGCCTGGCGATCGCCCGCCGCATGGTCAGCGTGATGGGCGGCGAGATCGGCGCCCGCTCGGTCGAGGGCGAGGGCAGCACCTTCTGGGTCCGTCTGCCGGCCGCGCTGCCGAGCCCGACTCCTGTCGCCTGATGCGCGAGAATCGGCCGATGGACAGGGGACGGCGATGAGCAGCGGGCGGATCCTGGTCGCGGACGACGAGCCGTCGGTGCGCGACTCGGTCGGCTACGCGCTGGCCCAGGAGGGCTTCGAGGTGAGCGCCGCCGCCGACGGCGACGAGGCGAGCGAGATGGTCGGCAACGGCATCCCGTACGACCTGCTGATCCTCGACATCATGATGCCGGGACCGAGCGGGCTCGACATCTGCCGCGACGTGCGCTCGCGCAGCGCCGTGCCGATCATCCTGCTGACCGCCAAGGACGCCGAGGTCGACAAGGTCGTCGGGCTCGAGGTCGGCGCCGACGACTACGTCACCAAGCCCTTCTCGGTGCGCGAGCTGCTCGGCCGGGTGCGCGCCCAGCTGCGCCGCCGCGAGCTCGACCGGGCGCCGCTCTCGCAGGCGGTCAAGGTCGAGGCCGGGCCGGTCGCGATCGACCTCGTCCGCCACGTCGCCACGGTGCGCGGCAAGCCGGTCAACCTCACCCGCTCGGAGTTCCAGCTGCTGCGCCTGCTGGTCGGCCGCGCCGGTGAGGTCTTTCCCCGCCGCCAGATCATGGAGGAGCTCTGGCAGACGGAGTTCGACGGCGACGAGCGCGCCTGCGACGTCCACATCTCCAACCTGCGCCAGAAGGTCGAGACCGACCCCCAGAACCCGGAGCTGATCGTCACCGTGCGCGGCGTCGGCTACAAGTTCGAAGGCGACGCGGGCTGATCGCCGCGCCGCCCACCGCCTGCCAATAGTCTCTGTATATGAGCCGGACCGCGAGCGCAGACGAGGCGACGGCGATCGCCGCGGCGATCGCGCGCTTCGAGGCGGACACGGCTCCCGCGGTTGCGGCTGAGGAGGAGGAGGTGAGCCCGTGGCAGCGGGCGGCGCTGAGCGAGGGAGTCGGCGCGAAGGGCATCGTTCAGAGGCACCTAGAAGGAGGAGCGCAATGGCAGTCGTGAAAATCATCGAGTTGGTCGGCAGCTCCAAGACGTCCAGCGACGACGCGGCGAAACAGGCCCTGGCCCAGGCCCAGGGCACGCTGCGCAACATCCGCGCGGTCGACATCGTCTCGACCGGGATCCGGGGCGAGAACCTCGACGAGTACCGCGCCCACGTGCGCGTCGCCTTCCTGGTCGAGGGGACCGAGGTCGACTAGTGGCGGACGCGGCGCAGGAGACGCGGGAGGTCTCGCGCGAGGAGGCTCGCAAGCTGATCGACGAAGGCGCGCAGCTGGTCGACGTGCGCGCCGAGCACGAGTGGGACGCCGGCCGGATCGCCGGCGCCGTCCACATTCCGCTCGACGAGCTGGCCAGGCGCACGGCGGAGATCGACGCCGAACGGCCGGTGGTCCTCTACTGCCGCGGCGGCACCCGCTCGACGATGGCGACCGACGCGCTGGCCGACGCCGGCTTCGACGCCGCCAAGCTCAGCGAGGGCATCGTCGGCTGGTCCG
>DASSBJ010000122.1:0-14708 GCA_035698885.1 Solirubrobacterales bacterium | reverse complement strand
GCGGGCGGTCGTCGAAGTCGATCAGGACGAGCTGCTGCCAGGTGCCGAGCGCGAGGCGACCGCCGACGCTTTAGCGACCGCAGGATGGTGGTTCCAAATCCGCGACAGGACCCGCCGCGCCGGGTGTCCAGTCCCTCGGGTTTGGGAAGATGGGCGGGATGAGCGTGAATGGGGATCAGAGGCTCTTTGCGGTGCGGGGGGCCGTTCAGGCGGAGGCGAACGAGGCGGCGGCGATCGCCGCGGCGACGACGGAGCTGGTGCGCGAGCTGATCGAGCGCAACGGGCTGGAGCCGCGGGCGATGGTCAGCTGCCTGTTCACGACCACCGACGACCTCGACGCCGAGTTTCCCGCCGCCGCGGCGCGTGAGCTGGGGCTCGAGGCGGTGCCGTTGCTCTGTTGCCGGGAGATCCCGGTGCCGGGCTCGATGCCGCGGGTGATCCGCGCGATGGTCCACTACTACGCGCCGGTCGGGCACGAGACAACGCACGTCTACCTCGGGGCCACGCAGGAGCTGCGCACCGACCTGCATGCCGCTCAGTAGCTGACCCCGACGCGCATCGGCCACAATGAGCGCATGACCGTCACCTTCGCCGAGAAGCTCGCCCGCATCCCGGGCTACCAGGCCGGCGTGCCCACCGGGCAGGCTCCGGAGGCGATCGCCGCCGGTCAGATCGCCCAGCTCGCCTCCAACGAGTCGCCCTTCGGGCCGCACCCGAAGGTGGTCGAGGCGATTCAGGCCGCGGCGGGGGCGATGAACCGCTACCCGGACCCCGACGCGACCCTGCTGCGGCGCCGCATCGCCGAGCGCTACGAGACCGAGCCGACCAGGGTCGCCGTCGGCAACGGCTCCTGCGAGATCCTGCTCGCCGCCGCCGAGGCGCTCTGCGAGCCGGGCGCCGAGATCGTCTACGCCTGGCCCTCGTTCTCGATCTACCCGCACCTCGGGGCGCTGACCGGCGCCCGCGAGATCCGCGTGCCGCTGGCCGACGGAGAGGTCCACGACCTCGACGCGATGGCCGCCGAGGTCACCGCGGCGACCCAGATCGTGATCGTCTGCAACCCGAACAACCCCACCGGCACCCACATCCCGGCCGCCGAGGTCGCGGCCTTCTGCGAGCGCATCCCCAGCCACGTGACGATCGCCCTCGACGAGGCCTATGTCGAGTTCCAGGCGATCGACGATCCGGACACCACCGTCGACCTGCTCGCCGAGTTCCCCAACCTCGTCCTGCTGCGCACCTTCAGCAAGATCTATGGCCTCGCCGGCCTGCGGGTCGGCTTCGCCCTCGGCTCGGCCAAGTTCCGCGCCGCGATCGACGCGGTGCGTCAGCCGTTCAGCGTCAACGCGCTCGCCCAGGCGGCGGCTGCGGAGGCGGTTCTGCACCAGGACGACGTCGAGCGCCGGGTCGAGCGCACCCTGGTCGAGCGCGTGCGCGTCGAGAGCGGCCTGCACGAGCTCGGCCTCTCGACCGCCGAGACGCAGACCAACTTCTCCTGGATCGACCTCGGCGAGGCCGAGGAGAGGGCGGTCGTCGCCGGGCTCGCCGAGCGCTCGATCGCCGTCCGCCCCGGAACCCCCCTCGGCGAGTCCGGCCACATCCGGGTCAGCTACGGCACCCCGGCCGAGAACGACAGATTTCTCGCTGGCTTGGCAGAAGTGCTACAAAGTCAGGCGACGTGAAGCGAACAGACGAGACCGCGAGCAGCACGTGCGCAAGGCGCGCCGCGGTCGCCCCTGTCCGCTACTCCTATCTCTGGCGATTTAGCTAGGCGTCCGGCCTGGCGGCTTCGCGCCGCTCGCATAGAGCGTCTGGCCGGGCGCCGTTCCGAATGTTTCGCGCGTTTCGCGATGCCCGCGCTCGCATGGTGAAGCCCGCACGGAAAGTAGAGTCCCAGAGAGTGGAGAAAGGCGAAGGAGAAATGTTCATCGGAATGCGGGAGGAGGCGCGGGACCGGGTTCGCGACCAGCGGATCGAGCGCGTCGTCGAGCTGGTTCCGCCGCAAGCCCTGTTCGACGACCTGCCGCTCGGCGAGAAACGCGAGCAGGCGGTCGTCAGGGGGCGGCAGGAGACCGAGAACGTGCTCGAACGGGCCGACGACCGGCTGCTCGTCGTGGTCGGGCCGTGCAGCGTGCACGACGCCGCGGCGGCGCTCGAGTACGCCGGGCGGCTGGCCGGGCTGGCCGAGGAGCTGTCGGACGACCTGCTGGTCGCGATGCGGGTCTACTTCGAGAAGCCAAGGACGACGACCGGCTGGAAGGGCCTGATCAACGACCCCTACCTCGATGGCTCCTGCGACGTCAACGCCGGCCTGCGCATGGCGCGCACGCTGCTGCTGCAGGTGCTCGACCTCGGCCTGCCGGTCGGCTGCGAGTTCCTCGACCCGATCACGCCGCAGTACATCTCCGACACGGTCGCCTGGGGGGCGATCGGCGCGCGCACGACCGAGAGCCAGATCCACCGCCAGCTCGGCTCCGGCCTCTCGATGCCGATCGGCTTCAAGAACCGCACCGACGGCAACGTGCAGATCGCCGTCGACGCGGTCCGTGCCGCCGCCGCCTCGCACGCCTTCGCCGGCATCGACGACGCCGGCCGGCCGGCGATCCTGCACACCACGGGCAATCCCGATGGCCACGTGATCCTGCGCGGCGGCCGCGGCAGGCCGAACTGCGACCCGGAGGGAGTCGCCGCGGCGCTGGAGATGCTGCGCGGCGCCGGGCTCGCCGAGCGCGTCGTGATCGACGCCTCGCACGACAACAGCGCCAAGGACCCCGAACGGCAGGTGCAGGCCGCGGCCGCGATCGGCGAGCAGGTCGCCGCCGGCAACGGCGCGATCGTCGGGATCATGCTCGAGTCCTTCCTGGTCGACGGCCGCCAGGACCTCGGCGACGCGCGGTCGCTGACCTACGGCCAATCGATCACCGACCCCTGCATCGACTGGGAGCACACCGTGACGGCGCTGGAGGGGTTGGCGGCGGCGGTGCGGACACGGCGAGGTCGATGAAGCTCGCCGTCCTCGGGGTGGGCCTGATCGGAGGCTCGATCGGGCTCGCCGCGAGGCAGCGGCTGGGCGCCGAGGTGGTCGGCTGGGGGCCGCGCAGGGCGACGCTCGACCGCGCCCTGGAGCTGGGCGCGATCGAGCGCGCCGAGGGCTCGATCGAGGACGCATGCGCCGGCGCCGAGCTGGTCTTCTGCGCCGGGCCGGTCGCGGCGCTGAGCGAGCTGGCACGCGCCGCGCTCGCCGCCAGCGGCCCGCAGACCGTGGTCAGCGACGCGGGCTCGACCAAGCGCGGAATCGTCGCCGCGCTGGGCGAGGACGAGCGCTTCGTCGGCGGTCACCCGCTCGCCGGCGCCGAGACGGCCGGAGTCGAGAACGCCCGCGCCGACCTCTTCGAGGGGGCGAGCTGGTACCTGACGCCGACCGAGCGCACCGGCGGCGCCCTCTACGAGCGCCTGCAGCGGGCGATCGCCGGGCTCGGCGCGCGGCCGCGGGCGATCGACGCCGCCGCGCACGACCGCGTGATGGCGACGGTCAGCCACCTTCCCCACGTGCTCGCCGACGTGCTCGCGGCGCAGGCCGCGGCCGAGCTGACACACGACGCCGAGCGGATGCCCGAGGTCGGGCCGAGCTTCCGCGACGCGACCCGCGTCGCCGGCTCCAACCCGGCGATCTGGGGGGACATCTTCGCCGCCAACAGCGACGCCGTCGCCGCGGCGATCGACGACGCGGTGGCGCGGCTGAGCGAGGCCCGCGAGCTGATCGCCGCGGGCGACGCGGAGGCGATCGCCGCCTGGCACGCTCGCGCGACGCGATCGCTCGCCGAGCTCGACCGGGGCCCCGATCGGGGGGAGTGACATGGCGACCGCCCGCTTCGACCCGGCCGGGCCGCTGCGCGGCGCGCTGCGCCCACCGCCCGACAAGTCGGTCTCCCACCGCGCGGCGCTGATCGCGGCGATGGGGGAAGGGGAGACGACGATCGAGGGCTACCTCGACGCGGCGGACACGCGCTCGACCCTGGCTGCCGTCGAGGCGCTGGGCGCGCAGGTCACGGTCGGTCCGCGGGTGCGGGTGCGGGGGGTCGGGCTGCGCGGCGCCTCGCCGGCCGCCGTGGACGTCGGCAACGCCGGCACCCTGCTGCGCCTGCTGCCGGGCTGGCTCGCCGGTCAGGAGACCGGCTCGTGGACGCTCGACGGCGACGACTCGATCCGTCGCCGCCCCGTCGACCGCGTTGCCGCGCCGCTGCGCCTGATGGGGGCGCGGATCGAGGCGCGCGAGGACCGCCTGCCGCCGATCGAGATCGAGGGCGCGCCGCTGCGCGGCATCTCCTACGAGCTGCCGGTCGCCAGCGCCCAGGTCAAGTCCTGCCTGCTGTTCGCCGGCCTGCTCGCCGAGGGCGAGACGCGGATCGCCGAGCCGCTGCCGACGCGCGACCACAGCGAGCGCATGCTGGCCGCCGCCGGCGCCGAGGTCGAGCGCGGCGAGGGCGTCGTCACCGTGCGCTCCGCCTCGCTGCTCGAGCCGGGTGAGATCGTCGTCCCCGCCGACTTCTCCTCGGCCGCCTTCTTCATCGTCGCGGCGCTGCTCGTGCCGGGCAGCGACATCGGACTGACCGGCGTCGGCCTCAACCCGACGCGCACCGGCCTGCTGGGGATCCTCGGCCGCATGGGCGCCCGGATCGAGGTCGAGGAGGAAGGCGAGCGCGGCGGCGAGCCGGGCGGCCGGCTGCGCGTCCGCGGCTCCGAGCTGCGCGGTACCGAGGTCGGCGGCGGGGAGATCCCGCTGGCGATCGACGAGCTGCCGCTGGTCGCGCTCGCCGCCTGCTTCGCCGAGGGCGAGACGACGATCCGCGACGCGGCCGAGCTGCGGCGCAAGGAGAGCGACCGGATCGAGACGGTGAGCGCGGCGCTGACCGCGCTCGGCGCCGCGGTGGCGACGAGCGAGGACGGGATGCGGATCGCCGGCGCCGGCGGCCTGCGCGGCGGCGCGGTCGACTCGCGGGGCGATCACCGCATCGCGATGCTCGGCGCCGTCGCCGGCCTCGCCTCGCGCGGGGGCGTCGAGGTCGCCGGCATGGACGCGGCCGCGGTCAGCTACCCCGGCTTCGAGGCGGACCTCGCCTCGCTGCTCCACGGCTGAGCCGGGCGAATACGCTCCACGCGATGGTGATCGCGATCGACGGGCCCGCCGGGGCCGGCAAGTCAACCGTGGCCCGCGCGGTTGCCGCCGCGCTCGGCTTCACCTACCTCGATTCGGGGGCGATGTACCGCTGCGTCGCCCTGGCCGCGACCCGGCGCGGCGATGACCTCGGCGACGCCGCGGCGATCGGCGAGCTGGCGCGCTCGCTGCGGATCGAGCTCGACGGCGAGCGGGTAGAGCTCGACGGCGAGGACGTCGGCGCGGCGATCCGCGCGCCGGCGGTCAGCGAGGCGGCGTCGCGGGTATCCGTCCATCCACCCGTGCGCGAGGCGATGGTCGCCGAGCAGCGCCGCCTGATCGGGGCCGGCCGCTATGTCGCCGAGGGCCGCGACATCGGCACGGTGGTCAGCCCCGAGGCGCCGCTCAAGGTCTTCCTCACCGCCTCGGCCGGGGAGCGCGCCCGCCGCCGCGCCGCGCAGACGGGAGAGGACGAGGTCGCTGTGCTCGCCGCCCAGCGCGAGCGCGACGCGCGCGACGAGACCCGCGCCCACAGCGCCCTGCGGGCAGCCGACGACGCCGAGGAAATCGACACCACGGGCATGGCGCCGGACGAGGTCGTCCGTCGCATCGTCGACCTGGCTCGCGAGCGGAGCCTCGCATGAGCCGCCCGACCGTCGCCGTCGTCGGCTTCCCCAACGTCGGCAAGAGCACGCTGGTCAACCGGCTCGCCGGCGGGCGCGAGGCGGTCACCCATGCGCAGCCTGGCGTCACCCGCGATCGCAAGCGCGTCCCCTGCGAGTGGAACGGCCTCGGCTTCGAGCTGCTCGACACCGGCGGAATCGACCTCGCCGACGAGAGCGAGCTGGCCGCCGACGTGCAGCGCCAGGCGCGGATCGGGATGGCCGAGGCCGACGCGATCCTGCTCGTCGTCGACGGCCGCGCCGGCCTGCGCGCCGGCGACGCCGAGCTGGCGAAGACGCTGCGCGGCGGCGAGGCGCCGGTGCTCGTCGTCGTCAACAAAGTCGACCGGCCCGGCGACGAGCACATCGCCGCCGAGTTCCACGGCCTCGGCCTCGGCGAGCCGTTCCCGGTCTCGGCGACGCACGGTCTCGGCAGCGGCGACCTGCTCGACCGGGTGGTCGAGCTGCTGGGCGATCGCCCGCCGCCCGCCGGCGGCGAGGACGCCGTCCACGTCGCGGTGGTCGGCCGTCCAAACGCCGGCAAGTCGTCGCTGGTCAACGCCTTTCTCGGCAGCGAGCGGGTGATCGTCTCCGAGCGCGCCGGCACGACGCGCGACACGATCGACACCGAGCTCGAGGTCGACGGCCGGCAGGTGCTGCTGGTCGACACGGCGGGCCTGCGGCGCCGCTCGAAGGTCGCCGGGACCGTCGACTACTACGCCCAGCTGCGCTCCGAGCTGGCGGTCGAGCGCGCCGACGTGGCGATCGTCGTCTGCGACGCCTCCGAGGGCGTGACGGCGGAGGACCTGCGAATCGCCGAGCTGGCGATGCAGGCCGGCTGCGCGACTCTGCTGGCGCTCAACAAGTGGGACGTCGGCGAGACCGACGTCGACGACGCCCGCGGCCGGGTCGAGCGCAAGCTGCGCCTGCGGCCGGAAGTCGTCACCTGCTCGGCGCTGCGCGGCCGCAACGTCGTCAGGCTGCTGCCGAAGGCGATCGAGCTGGCCGACCGGGCGGCGCGACGGATCCCCACGCCCGAGCTGAACCGCTTCGTCGCCGACGTGGTCGCCACCACGCCGCCGCCCTCGCGCCGCGGGCGGCGGCTGCGGCTCTACTACGCGGCCCAGATCGGCGAGCGCCCGCCGCGCTTCGCGATCCAGGTCAACGACCGCCGCCTGATCGTGCGCGACTGGGCCTACCATCTGGAGAACCGCATGCGCGAGACCTATGGCATGGAGGGGATTCCGCTGATAATCGACTTCGTGCCGCACTCCGGCCGCCGTCGCTGAGCGGCCCCCGATACATTTCCTCCATGTCAAATATCGAGCCGCTCGCCGAGGGCGAGTACCTTTTCACGTCCGAGTCCGTCACCGAGGGTCATCCCGACAAGGTCTGCGACCAGATCTCCGATGCGATCCTCGACGCCGTCATGGCGGGAGACCCCGAGGGCCGCGTCGCCTGCGAGACCCTCGTCAACACCGGGATGGCGGTGGTTTCCGGCGAGATCTCGACCGACGTCCACCTCGACGTGCCGGAGCTGGTCCGCGAGACGATCCGCGGGATCGGCTACGACCATGGCGACTACGGCTACAACTGCGACCACATCTCCGTCCTCGTCTCGCTCGACAAGCAGTCGCCCGACATCGCCCAGGGGGTCGACGCCTCGCACGAGACGCGCACCGGCTCCAACGCCGACGACGAACTGCTGCTCGCCGGAGCCGGCGACCAGGGGATGATGTTCGGCTACGCGACCGACGAGACCGAGGCGCTGATGCCGATGCCTGTCCACCTCGCCCACCGGCTCGCCGAGCGGCTTGCCGCGGTGCGCAAGGACGGGACGCTCGACTACCTCGGCCCGGACGGCAAGACCCAGGTGACGGTCCGCTACGCCAACGGCCGTCCCGTCGCGGTCGAGAAGCTGCTGATCTCGACCCAGCACGCAGCCGCCGTCGACTCGCAGGAGACGATCCGGCCGGACCTCTGGCGGCACGTCGTCACGCCCGTGCTCGAGGCCGACGCAGAGGGGCTCTACGACGAGGCCCGGCTGCGCGACAGCTTCCTCGTCAACCCGACCGGCCAGTTCGTGATCGGCGGCCCCGTCGGCGACGCCGGCCTGACCGGGCGCAAGATCATCGTCGACACCTACGGCGGCATGGCCCGCCACGGCGGCGGCGCCTTCTCCGGCAAGGACCCGTCCAAGGTCGACCGCTCCGCCGCCTACGCGGCCCGCTACGTCGCCAAGAACGTCGTCGCCGCCGGGCTCGCTCAGCGCTGCGAGGTCCAGGTCGCCTACGCGATCGGCGTTGCCCACCCGGTCTCGCTGATGGTCGAGACCTTCGGCACCGGCAAGCTCCCGGACGCCCGCATCTCGCAGCTGGTCGAGGCCGAGTTCGACATGCGGCCCGGCGCCTTCCGCCGCTACCTCGACCTGCACCGCCCGATCTTCCAGAAGACCGCCGCCTACGGCCACTTCGGCCGCGAGGACGAGGATTTCACCTGGGAGCGGACCGACCGCGCCGACGCCCTGCGCGACGCGGCCGGGCTCGAGACCGCGACCGCCTGAGGCGGCGCCCCGGGGCCCGACCGGCGGATCGACGAACCTATCTGTAGTAAGAAGCCTCTGATCGCTCGCGGGTCTTTGCAGTAGGTTCCGTTGATGATCTACATCACGGAAGTGCGCATGGAGCCGCCCGGCAAACACCACGGCCACATCGCGGCAGTCCGGTGGGTGAAGAAGGACAGCCCCGAGAGCGGCGAATCGACCCGCGTGGAGATGGTCGAGTGGATCGGCGAGCGGACGGACGCGGCTTGCGTCCTCGGCCACAAAGGCAAGGACAAGGGCAAGGAGATCGAGATCCGTGCGATTCGTCCGAAAAGAGGGCGCGCCTACATCCGCAGTTACCGCAACGGGAAACCCGGCGACAACCTGCTGTTGCTGCCGTGGTACGGGGTGAACTAGCCGCTGCCTACGACGGCTGGCTCGGCGGCTGCGCCTCGCCGAGCCCGTGGCTGCCGGCGGCGCCGGCGCCGGTCGCCTGGTCGACGCGGTGGACGACCTCGGAGGGGTCGGCGACGCCGGCGAAGACGAAGTTGTAGTCGTCGGTGGCGGCGGTGTCGAAGTCGACGTCGCCGATCTGCATCAGGCGCTGGTAGACCGACTGGCGGTAGTTGACGTTCTGGACCCGCTCCAGCCGCGTCTCCTGGATCTCCCGCGAGACGATCCCGCGCTTGATGTTGAGGCGCCGGTCGGTGATCGTGTAGGTCGTCGCCACCCGCTTGACGAAGCCGATCAGCACCGTCAGGGCGATCACCACGACGATCACGACGAAGGCGCTCGCGTTGCCGTCGACGAGCTTGGCGATGACGCCGAGGACGACGGCGACGACGAGGCCTTTCAGGTAGAAGCCGAGGATTGCCCGCCAGGACGGGTGGCCCTCGAAGATCACCTGCTCGCCGGGGCTGAGGTTGAGGCTCATCGGGCGGCAGCATATGCCCTCGGCCGGCGCCCCGCCAAGGGCCGGCGGACGGAATCGTCCCCCGCCGGCCATACGCTCGCCGGGTGTCGATACTCCGGGTCGAGCCGCTCACCACCGCCCGCGCCCTGCGCGGCCCGTTCGACTACCGCCGGCCGGAGGCGATGGAGGGGCTGGAGGTCGGCAGCGTGGTCCGGGTGCCGTTCGGGCCGCGGCGCATCCTCGGCGTCGTCGTCGAGCTGGCCGAGGTCTCCGAGCTGCCGCCGGAGCGGCTGGCCGAGCCGATCGAGGCGCTCGAGGCCGGCGCCCCGCCGGAGCTGGTCGAGCTCGGCCTCTGGGTCGCCCGCGAGTACTGCTCGACTCCCTCGCGCGGCCTGCAGCTGGTGCTGCCGCCGGGGACCGGGACGGGGGGGCGGACGGTTCGCTCCAAAGTCGAGCTGCGGGCGGAGATCCTGCCGGCGGGGGAGGCGGCGCTGAGCGGTGGCGAGCGACTCGGCGTCAGGCAGCGGGCGGTGCTGGAGGCGCTGCGCGCCGGCGAGCTCTCCAGCGCCGAGCTGGCGGCCGCGGTCGGCTCCGACCGCGCCACCCTGCGACGGCTCCAGCAGCGCGGCCTGATCGCCACCCGCGACTCGCGCCTGCGCCGCGCCCCCGGCGGCCCGGCGCTTGCCGCCGCGGTCGAGCGGCCGCAGCTCCTGCCCGAGCAGGAGCGGGCCGTCGCCTCGCTCGTCGCCGCCCTCGACGGCGAGGCGGGGGCGCCGCGCCAGCAGCTCCTCCACGGCGTCACCGGCTCCGGCAAGACCGAGGTCTACCTCGCCGCCGTCGAGGCGGCGCTGGAGCGCGGCCGTGGCGCGATCGTCCTCGTCCCCGAGATCGGCCTGGCGCCGCAGGCGGTGGCGCGCTTCCGCGCCCGCCTCGGCGACCGCTTCGCGGTGCTGCACTCGGCGCTCTCGGCCGGCGAGCGCTACGACGAGTGGCGGCGGCTGCGCAGCGGCGAGGCGAGCGTCTGCGTCGGCCCCCGCTCCGCCGTCTTCGCCCCGGTCCGCGAGCTCGGCCTGATCGTGATCGACGAGGAGCACGACCCCTCCTACAAGCAGGAGGGCGACCCCACCTACGACGCCCGCACGGTGGCCCGCCGCCGCGCCGAGCAGCGCGGCGCCGTGCTCGTCGCCGGCACCGCGACGCCGCGGCCGGAGACCTGGCTGGAGCTGCCGCGGATCGAGCTGCCGCGCCGTGTCGACGGCCGCCGCATGCCGCCCGTCCACCTGGTCGACAGGCGCGAGGCCGACCCGCGCTCGGGCCCGCTGCACCCGCAGACCTGGGAGGCGCTGCAGGCGGTCCGCGCCGCCGGCGCCAAGGCGATCGTGATGATCAACCGCCGCGGCTTCGCCCCCTGGCTCACCTGCCGTTCCTGCGGCCACCACTGGAGCTGCCCCAACTGCGACGTCTCGCTGATCGTTCACCGCCACAGCGGCCGCCTCGTCTGCCACCACTGCGCCCACGCAGAGCCGGCGCCGCGGGCCTGCCCGCAGTGCGCCTCGACGACGCTCTCGCGCGCCGGCGCCGGCACCGAGCGGATCGAGGCGCTGCTGGCCGAGCGACTGGCGCCGATGCCGGTGCTGCGCCTCGACTCCGACACCGCCGCCGCGCGCGGTGCCCACGCCCGCATCCTCGCCCGATTCGGCGAGGCCGACAGCGCCGTCCTCGTCGGCACCCAGATGGTCGCCAAGGGCCACGACTTCCCCGAGGTGACGCTGAGCGCGATCCTCGACGCTGACGCCACCCTGCGCTTCCCCGACTTCCGCGCCGAGGAGCGGACCTTCGCGATGGTCGCCCAGTTGGCCGGGCGCAGCGGCCGCGGCGAGGCCGGGGGAGAGGTGATCGTGCAGACCCTGGCGCCGGGCGCCGCCAGCATCGAGCACGCCTCCCGCCACGACTCCGCCGGCTTCCTCGCCGGCGAGCTGGCCCGCCGCGAGGCGCTGCGCTACCCGCCCTTCTCGCACCTGATCCGGATCAACTTCGCCAGCGAGCGGGAGGCGCGGCTGGAGACCGCCGCCGCCGAGCTCGCCGCCGAGCTGCGCCAGGCGCTGCCGGAGGACTCCGACCTGCTCGGGCCGGCGCCGATGTTCCGGGTCCGCAACCGCCACCGGCGCCGGATCCTGATCAAGTCGCTCGACCGCGAGGCCGGCGTCGCCGCCGTGCGCGAGGCGGTCGAGCGCCGCGTCGCCGACCGCGGCCTGCGCGAGGTCGCGATCGGCGTCGACGTCGACCCCCAGTAGGCCCGCATACAATCGAAGAGATGAGCGACGAGCAGGCGATAGACGCCGAAGAGAGCGAGCGCAAGGAGCTCGAATCGGAGCTGCTGGAGCGCCGCGAAGCGGCGCTCGCGCACGTGGTCAAGTTCGGCGACCCGGTGCTGAAGAGCAAGGCCTCGCCGGTCGCCGCCTTCGGCCCCGAGCTGCGGGCCGAGGTGGAGCGGATGATCGGGATCATGCGCGACGGCATGGGCGTCGGCCTCGCCGCCACCCAGCTCGGCGTGCTGCGCCGGCTGCTGGTCTTCCAGGCCGGCCCCGACGGCGAGCCGACGGCTCTCGTCAACCCGGTCGTCGAATGGCTCTCCGAGGAGGCGACGATCGCCGAGGAGGGTTGCCTCAGCCTGCCGCGGGTCTCGATGGACGTCGAGCGCCCGCTGCACGCGCGGGTCAGCGGCCGCGACGCCGAGGGCGAGGCGATCGTGATCGAGGCCTCCGGCCTGGAGGCGCGCGTGCTCCAGCACGAGATCGACCACCTCGACGGCGTTCTCATCCTCGACCGCACCACCCGCGAACAGCGCAAGGGGGCGCTGCGGGCGCTGCGGGAGGGCGGCAGCTACAGCCCGCCGGCCGACCACGAAGCCGACGACGACGGCGAGCTGCGCGAGCCGCGCACCGACGCGTGAGGACCGCCTACCTCGGGACCTCCGACTTCGCCGCCACCGTCCTGCGAGCGCTGGCGGACTCACCGCACCGCCCGGCGCTTGTCGTCACCCCGCCCGACAGCCGCCGCGGGCGCGGCCGGCGCGAGCTGCCGCCGCCGACCGCCGAGGCGGCGACCGAGCTCGGCCTCGAGCTGCTCCAGGCCGAGGACGTCAACGCCGAGCCGGCGCTGGAGCGGATCCGCGCCGCGCAGCCGCAGGCGCTGCTCGTCTGCGCCTTCGGCCAGCTGATCCGTGAGCCGCTCCTCTCCGAGTTCCCGATCCTCAACGTGCACCCCTCGCTGCTGCCGCGCTGGCGCGGCGCGGCGCCGATCGAGCGGGCGATCATGGCCTGCGACCGCACCACCGGCGTCTGCGTCATGCGCCTCACGGAGGGCCTCGACTCGGGGCCGGTGGCGCTGTGCGAGGAGGTGCGGCTGGGACCCGATGAGGACTTCGAGGCGCTCTCCGCGCGCCTGGCGGCGCTCGGCGGCGACCTCCTCGTCCGCGCCCTCGACCTGCAGGCGGAAGGGAAGCTGGAGTTCTCCGACCAGGACGAGGAGGGGGTCACCTACGCCGAGAAGATCGACCCGGCCGAGCGCCGGCTCGACCCGACACGGCCGGCCGAGGAGCTGGCCGCCGTGGTTCGCGCCCTCACCCCGCACGTCGGCGCCTTCCTGGAGACCGCCGGCGGCGAGCGACTCGGCGTGCGCCGCGCCCGCGCCGTCGACGTCAGCGTCAAGACCGGCGAGGTGAAGTCGGAGTGGGGCGCGCTGCTGGTCGGCTGCTGCCGCGGCGCCCTGCGCCTGGAGATGGTCCAGCCACCCGGCGGCAAGCCGATGCCCGTCGACGCCTACCTGCGCGGCCACCCGCTGCCGAAGCTGACGTGAGCGGAGCGCGGGCGCCCGTGACCGTCTCCCCGGCGCGCTCGCTCGCCTTCGAGACGGTGCGGGCGACCTTCGAGCGGGACGCCTTCACCGAGCGCGCCTTCCGCGCCGGCGCCGAGCGGCTCGGCCTCGGCGGTCGCGAGCGGGCGCAGGCGCAGCGCCTCGTCTACGGCGCCGTGCAGCGACGCGGCACCGCCGACGCCGCGATCGAACGGCTCGCCGGCCGCTCGGTGCGGCTGCTCGACCCGCCGGTGCTGGCGGCGCTGCGGCTCGGCCTCTACGAGCTGCTGTTCGCCGACGCGACCCCCGACCACGCCGCGGTCGACCAGGCGGTGGAGCTGTGCAAGGGGGCCGGGGCCGCCCACGCTTCCGGCCTCGTCAACGCCGTCCTGCGACGGGCGGTGCGCGAACGCGAGCAGCTGACCGCGGCGCTGCTGGGCGACGACTCGACCGCGGAGGCGGCCGCGGTCGCCCACTCGGCGCCGCTCTGGCTGGCGCGGATGTGGTGGGAGGAGTTGGGTCCGGATGGCGCCCGCTCGCTGCTCGCCGCCTGCAACGAGCCGGCCGAGGTGGCGATGCGCGCCAGCGGCGACCGCGAGGCGGCGCTGACGAAGCTGCGCGCGGCCGGCGTCGAAGCGCACGCCGCGGCGGGTGAGTGGCCGCTGGCGGCGCCGGAGGTGATCGTGATCGAGGGCCGCACCGGCGAGGCGGTGCCGAAGGCGGTCGCCGCCGGCGAGCTGACCCCGCAGAGCCGCGGCTCCGCCGCCGTGGTCGAGGTTCTCGACCCCCGCGAAGGCGAGCACCTGCTCGACCTCTGCGCCGGGCCGGGGATCAAGACCGGACAGATCGCGGCGCGGATGGGCGACCGCGGCGAGGTGATCTCGGTCGAGCTGGACGCCGAGCGGGCGGCCGAAGTGGCGGCGCAGGCCTCGCGTCTGGAGCTGCGCAGCGTCACCGTGATCGAGGCCGACGCCGGGGCGGAGGGGATGGCGCCGGGCCTCGACCGCGTCCTCCTCGACGCCCCCTGCTCGGACCTCGGCGCGCTGGCCTCGCGCCCCGACGCCCGCTGGCGCAAGTCGCCGAAGCAGATCGAGAGGGTGGTCGAGATCCAGCAGCGGATGCTGCTCGCCGCCGCCCGGGTCCTGCGGCCCGGCGGCGTCCTCGTCTATTCGACCTGCACGATCTCGCGCCGCGAGAACGAGGACCGGGTCGCGGCGCTGCTCGCCGCCTCCGAGGCGGGCGAGGTGCCGCGGCTGCAGCTGGAGGACCTCGGCGCCCGCGCCCCGGCGCTCGCCTCCGCCGTCGAGCCCCGCTGCCTGCAGCTGCGGCCCGACCGCGACCGCACCACCGGCTTCTTCATCGCCCGCCTCAGGGCCGAGTCCGCTCCGAGCAGGCATGATTAGGGGATGAGCGGCGATGCCACCGATGCCGGCTCCAACCCGCTGGGTCGAGCCCCGTGCCCCAACTGCGGCGAGCCCTGGCTGCGCCCGACCCAGCTGCCGGGCCGCCTGCGCTGCGTCAACTGCCTCAGCCGCTTCGAACTCGTCTCCGCCTGCCCCAATTGCGGCGAGCACCAAACGA
>DASSBJ010000121.1:0-11372 GCA_035698885.1 Solirubrobacterales bacterium | reverse complement strand
AGATCGTCGTCTTGCGCTGGTGGTTCTGGGACCAGTCGACGAAGACCTTGCCCTCGCGTTCGACCTTCTTCATCTTCGAGACGACCCGCTCGGGGGTCTGCTTCTCGAGCAGCTGGGCGATCGCTTTGGCGAACGGTTTGGTGACCTCGTAGGAGGTGCCCTTGTTGTTCAGCGGCACGTACACCTGCAGGCCCTTGGAGCCCGACGTCTTGGGAAAGCTCTCGAGCCCGAAGTGGTCGAACATCTCCTTCAGCCGCAGGCCGACGCGGCAGCACTCGACGATGTCGGCCGGTGGGCCGGGGTCGAGGTCGAAGGCGAGCACCGTCGGCCGTTTCGGCGCCCGCGAGCGCGACAGCGAGGGGTGCAGCTCGATCGCCGCCAGCTGCGCCATCCAGATCAGCGTCGGCAGGCTGTCGCAGACGCAGAAGTCGATCTTGCCGGCGTGCGGGCCGGCTTCGACCCGCGCCGTCTTCACCCATTTCGGCCGGTGCTTGGGGCAGCGCTTCTCGAAGAAGGCGGCGTCGAGGTCGTCGACGCCTTCCGGGAAGCGGCGCAGGGTCACCGCGCGCCCCTCGAGGTGGGGGACGATCGCGTCCGCCACCTTGGCGTAGTAGTCGACCATCTCGCCCTTGGTGAACCCCGCCTCGGGGTAGAGCACCTTGTCGAGGTTGGTGAGCTTCAGCTCCCGGCCGTCGACCTCGACCTGGCGGCTCGCGGCCATCGCCTATTTCGAGGCTCTTGCTTTTTTGCCGGACGAGCTTTTCTTCGAGCCTTTGCCTTTGCGCTGCCCGGCCGATTTGACGGCCTTCGCCTTCGCCTTGCCTCTGCCCGGGCCCTTGCGGTCCTTCACCGCGGCGATGCTCTCCTCGAGCGCGCTCATCAGGTCGGGGGCGGCGGTCGGCTTCGGCTCCTCGGTCTCCGGCGCCTCCAGAACCTGCTTGCCCTCCGCCTTGCGTTCGATCAGCCCCAGCAGCTGCTCGCGGTACTCGTCGCGATAGGCGGTCGGGTCGAAGTCCGTGGTCAGCGAGGCGATCAGCTGCTCGGCCATCTCGACCTCTTTCCTGGCGACCTTCTGTTCGTCCTGCGGCAGCACGTCCTCGAGCTCGCCGGGGGCCACGACCTCGTCGGCGAAGCGCATCGTCGTCAGCGTCAGCACTCCGTCGCCGGGCCGCAGCGCCGCCAGGTGCTCCTTGTTGCGGAAGACGAAGCGGGCGATCGCCACCTTGCCCGACTCCTGCATCGCCCTCGCCAGCAGCGAATACGCCTTCTCGGCGCCCTCGGCCGGCCCCAGGTAGTAGGGGCTGTCGAAGTAGATCGGGTCGATCTGGTCGAGGTCGACGAAGTCCTGCACCTCGATCGCCCGCGTCTTCTCCGGCGCCAGCGCCTCCAGCTCGTCTTTGCTCAGCGGCACGTAGCGGTCGGCGGTGACCTCGAAGGCTTTGACGATCTCCGCGTAGGGGACCTCTTCGTCGGTTCCCTCGGCGACGCGGCGGTTGCGGATGCGGGCGCCGTCGGACTCGCGTATCTGGCGCAGCGCGATGTCGCGCCGCGCGACGGCGCTGTACAGCCTCACGGGCACGTTGAGCAGCCCGAAGCTGATCGTCCCGGTCCAGATCGCTCTAGCCATCAGCGCATCACCTACCCGGATTCTGCCAGCGAGTCACCGCCCGCCGCCCAACCGAGGGTGCGCGAGAGGCTTCTTGCGGCCAGTAGGGGATCATGCGCGCCGTGCTGTTCGAGCTCCGCGACGTCAGCCTCACCCGCGGCGAGCGCCGCGTGCTCGACTCTGTCGACGCCGAGATCGAGCCGGGGGCGACGGCGATCGTCGGCCCCTCGGGCGCCGGCAAGTCGACCCTGCTGCGCCTGCTCAACCGGCTGGCCGATCCCGATACGGGCACGATCGCCTACCGCGGCCGGCCGCTCGACTCCTACGAGCCGCTGGCGCTGCGCCGCGAGGTCTCGCTGGTCCCGCAGCTGCCGGCGCTGCTCGAGGGGACCGTCGAGTCGAACCTGGCCTACGCGGCGGGGCTCGCCGGCAAGCAGCTCGACGCCGCGGAGTGCCTGCGCCACGCCGGCCTCGCCGCCGAGTTCGCCGCGCGCGACGTGAGCAGGCTCTCGGTCGGCGAGCGGCAGCGGGCGATGCTGGCGCGGTCGCTCGCCCAGCAGCCGGGGGTGCTGCTGCTCGACGAGCCGACCTCGGCGCTCGACAGCGAGGCGCGCGATGCGATCGAGGCGACGCTGCGCCGGCTGCGCGGCGAGCTCGACATATCCCTGGTCCTCGTCACCCACGACCCCGAGCAGGCGCGCCGCCTCACCGACCGCGTCATCCGCCTCGGATGAGCACCTCGATCCACCTCTCGCTCGGCCAGGTGGCCGCGTCGCTCGCCCTGGTCGCCCTCGCGGCGGCGATCTCCTTCTGGCGCCGCACCGACCTCGAGCGCGACATCGTCGTCGCAGCTGTCCGCTCGTTCGTCCAGCTGACCGCGATCGGCTACGCGATCAAGCTGATCTTCGAAGCCGACACGATCTGGCTCGTCCTCGCGCTGCTCTCGGTGATGGTCGTCTTCGGCGCCTTCACCGCGCGCAGTCGCGCGACGAAGGTCCCCGGCGCCTTCTGGCCGCTGCTGGTCGGGCTGACGATCGCCGCGGCGACGACGCTCGGCCTGGTCGTCGCACTCGGCATCTTCGATCCGACGCCGCGCTACCTGGTGCCGGTCGGCGGGATGGTGATCGGCAACGCGATGACCGCCTCGGCGGTGGCCCTCAACCGGCTCGGCGACGAGGTGAGCGACTCCCGCGCCGCGATCGAGGCGACCCTGGCGCTCGGCGCGACCGCCCGCGAAGCGGCCGAGCCGTTCGTCCGCCGCGCCCTGCGCTCGGGCACGATCGCCCTCGTCGACTCGACCAAGACCACCGGCCTGATCTTCTTCCCCGGCACGATGGTCGGCATGCTGCTCGCCGGCGCCGCCCCGACCGACGCCGTCCGCCTGCAGCTGATCCTCCTCTACGCCCTGCTCGGCAGCGTCGCGATCTCCGCCCTCGTCGCCACCGGGCTCGCCTATCGCAACTTCTTCACCCCGGCCCAGCAGCTGCGCGAGCTGGGGGAGTGAGCGGACTGCCGATCCAGTTCGCCGAATTTGCGGCCCGAGGCGATTCACGCGTCCGGAAGTGGGCCTAGAGTGGGTCGAGATGACCGCTGCCGAGCAACGTCGAGAGGAAGCCCACTTCCGCAAGGTCGAGGGGGCGATGCTGCACGTCGAAGACGCCGCGCGTCGTCTCGACGAAGCGGCGAAGGAGCTGAAGAAGGACGGCGCTCCACCGCATCTGGTCGTCGCGCTCGAAACCGCTGCCGGAGCAGTGCGGGCCGACCACTCCCGTCTCGTCAAGTCGGTCTACTGGGGCGCTTCGAGCAGCGAGCAGAGTGAGTTGATCGCCACCGGCGACGACCAGCAGCGCCTCGCGTCCTAGCGAGGACAGATGCCGCTGACCGGTGAGGAGATCAGGACCAACCTGACGCGCTTCGTCGCGCACTGGAGCGTCCGCGACGGCTACGAGCGCGGCGAGGCGCAGACGTTCCTAACGGAGCTCTTCGCCTGCTACGGCAAGCGCCTTCCGACGTGGCGAAGTTCGAGCAGTTCCAGGCAGGCGGCTTCGTCGATCTGATCTGGCCTCGGATCTGCATCTTCGAGATGAAGTCGGCGAGCGAGGCGGGAAGGCTCGCCAAGCACCGCGAGCAGGCGCTCGGCTACTGGCGTGAGGCGGCGGACGTCGACCGAGGCATTCCCGCGCCCGAGTACGTCGTGCTCTGCGCGTTCAGGCGCTTCGAGATCTGGGAGCCCGGGAGGTTTCCAAACGCGCCGCGCGTCAAGTTCGATCTCGAGGAGCTACCCGATCGCTACACGTCGCTGCTCTTCTTGGCCGGCGACGAACCGGTCTTCAACGCCCGCCAGGAGGGAGTCACCCTCGAAGCCGTAGGCAAGTTGGCCGAACTCTTCCAGCAACTCGAGAAGCGGGGCGAGGGCGACCCGCAATCCCGGCGCCGCTTTCTCCTGCAGGCGGTCTGGTGCATGTTCGCGGAGGATCTGGGACAGATCCCGGGACAGGGCTTCACGCGCGTCGTCGACGACCTGATCGCCAACCCCCGGCGGTCCAGCGCCGACGACCTGGGCCGGCTGTTCGAGTACCTGGACGACCCGAGTCCGGAGCGTCCGACGCACGGGCTCTACGCCGGAGTCCCATACGCGAACGGGTCGCTCTTCTCCGAGCCGAGCCGCATCGACATGACGCCCGAGGAGCTAGCCCTGTTGCGCGAGGTCAGCGCATCGAGCTGGCACGAGGTGCAGCCGTCGATCTTCGGCTCGCTCCTCCAGGGCGTCTTCGGTCACGACAAGCAGTGGCAGCTCGGCGCCCACTACACCCACGAGTCGGAGATTCAGAAGATCGTCGGGCCGACGATCGTCGAACCCTGGACGGCGAGGATCGAGGCGATCGACAGCTATGACGACGCGCGCTCGGCGCAAGGCGATCTGCTCAACTACATCGTGCTCGACCCCGCTTGCGGCTCCGGCAATTTCCTCTACGTGGCCTATCGCGAGCTACGTCGGATCGAGGCAAAGCTCGCCGCACGGGTCTCCAAGCTGGCGCTGGCCGAGGGCCGTCCTTTGCAAGAGGGACTCAGCGCCTTCTTCCCGCTGCAGAACATGCGGGGCATCGAGATCGAGCAGTTCGGCGTCGACCTGGCCAGGGTTACGCTGTGGATGGGACACAGGCTCGCCGTGGAGGAGTTGGAGCTGCACGAGAGCACGCTGCCGCTTGCCGACCTTTCCGGTATCCGCCGCGCCGACGCGCTGAAAGCCGACTGGGGCGAGGCGAATGCGATCATCGGCAACCCGCCCTACCACGGGTCCCAGAACCTGCGCGGGGTCCTCGACGAGGATTACGTCGAGTGGCTCAAGGGCCGTTTCGACGCGGGTCTCAAGGACCTCTGCGTCTATTGGTTCCGGCGCGCGGCGGATCAGATGCGACCCGACGATCGGGCGGGCCTGGTCGGGACCAACTCGATCAGCCAGAACAGGTCGCGGGGGGCCAGCCTCAACTACGCGGTGGAGAAGGGCGGGGCGATCACCGATGCGGTCTCGCGCCAGAAGTGGCCTGGCGAGGCGGTGGTCAACGTCAGCATCGTCAACTGGGTTCAGAGGCCGAGCGTGCCGCCCAAGCGATTCGTCCTGGACGGTGAGGAGGTTGCCGGCATCAACACGCGCCTGCGCGAGTCGAAGCTGGCGATCGAGGAGTACGCGCCGCTGGCGGAGAACAAGGGCCGCTCGTTTCAGGGGCCGATTCCGGCGGGCAACTTCTACCTCGACCGAGAGGAAGCCGAGACGATCCTCGCCCGCGAGGATGCGTCGTACGAGGACGTGGTGCGGCCCTACTTGATCGGTGACGACATCACCGAGGAGCCCGAACAGCGGCCACGGCGGTTCATCGTCGACTTCGCTATGCGCTCCCTGGAGGAGGCGATGGGATTTCCCGAGGCAATCGACCTCGTCCGGGAGCGGGTGAAGCCGACGCGAGACCAGAACAATCGCGAGGCTTATCGGCGCTATTGGTGGCGGTTTGCCGAGCCGCGACCGAAGATGCGTGCGGCGATCGCGCCATTCAGTCGCTACGTCGCCGGAAATCGAATCGGCAAGCGCTTTCTCTATTGCTGGACCGAGGCGTCGGTGTGTCCTAGCGATCTCACGATTGTTTTCGCCTTCGACGACGACTACTCCATCGGCGTCCTCATGTCTTCGATCCACGGCGCCTGGGCGCATTCGGAGTCCTCGACTCTGAGGGTCGACCTCCGCTACACGCCCACCTCCTGCTTCGAGACCTTTCCCTGGCCGCAACCCGACGAGGGCGTCCGCGAGGAGATCGGCGCTGTGGCGGGGCAGCTGATCGAGCAGCGTCAGGCAGTCTGCGTCGAGCAGAGGATCGGCCTGACCGATCTCTACAACCGGGTCGACGAAGGCGCATGGTCGGAGATCGCCGCGCTGCACAGCCGGCTCGACGAATCGGTTGCGCGGGCCTACGGCTGGGAGTCCGCCGTCGCGCACGACCCACTTGAGGCCAAGGCCCGCCTGGCGAGACTGCATGCGGAGATCCTTGCCGGGGCCCCCTACGCACCGTTCTGACCCCGGCGTAGACTCGCTCGGGTGTCACGTGCGCAGCGACTGACCCTCGTCGCGACGATCCTCGGCTCGACCGTCGTCTTCCTCGACTCGACGGTGGTCAACGTGGCGCTGCCGGCGATCGCCGACGGGCTCGACGCGGGGCTTGCCGGGCAGCAGTGGGTGGTCGAGGCCTACATGCTGACGCTTGTCTCGCTGCTCCTGGTCGGCGGCTCGCTCGGCGACCAGTTCGGGCGGCGGCGCGTCTTCGTCATCGGCCTGATCGCCTTCGGCGCCTGCTCGGTCCTCTGCGCCGTGGCGCCCAGCGTGCAGTTCCTCGTCGCCGCGCGAGCCCTGCAGGGGATCGCCGGGGCGCTGCTGGTGCCCGGCTCGCTGGCGATCGTCGCCGCGACCTTCGAGGGCGCGGCGCGCGGGCAGGCGGTCGGCACCTGGACCGCCTGGACCGGGATCGCGACGGTGATCGGGCCGGCCGGCGGCGGCGCCCTGATCGAGATCCTCTCCTGGCGGGCGATCTTCTGGGTCAACATCCCGCTGATCGCGGGGACGGTGGCGCTGACCCTGCACTCGGTCGAGGAGACGCGCGACATGGAGGCCTTCCGCGGCGTCGACTGGCTTGGCATCGCGCTCTCCGCCGCCGGCCTCGGCGGTCCGGTCCTCGCCCTGATCGAGCAGCCGAACTACGGCTGGGGCAGCCCTGTCGTCTGGGCGCCGATGATCGCCGGGGTGGCCTGCCTCGCGCTCTTCGTCGCGCACGAGGCGCGCGCCCGCCACCCGATGCTCGAGCTCTCGCTGTTTCGCATCCGCAACTTCCGCGTCGCCAACCTGACCACGCTGGCGGCCTATGCGGGGCTGATCGGCGGCCTCTTCTTCGTCGCGATCTTCCTCCAGCAGGTCGCCGGCTACACGCCGATCGAGGCGGGCCTGGCGACGACGCCGGTCTCGCTGATCCTCTTCTTCCTCTCGCCGCGCTGGGGACGGCTCGCCTCCGGCACCGGCCCCCGCCTGCCGATGAGCGCGGGCCCTGTCGTCGGCGGAATCGGCCTGATCCTGTTGACCCGGGTCGGCGCCGAGGCGGCCTACCTGACGCAGGTGCTGCCGGGCATCCTCGTCTTCGGCCTCGGCCTCTCGGCGACGGTCGCGCCGCTGACGGCGACCGTGCTCGACTCGGTCGAAGAGCGCCACGTCGGCATCGCCTCCGGGATCAGCAACGGCGTCTCCCGGGTAGCCGGCCTGCTTTCGGTCGCCGTGCTCGGCGCGGTGATCGCCGCCAAGTTCGACGCCGGCGTCGGCCGCGAAGTCGCCAACGGACCGCTGACCGCCGGAGCCCCCGAAGCCTCGGCCGCCGCCTTCCACCTCGGCATGCTGATCGCCGGCCTGTTGATGATCGCCGGTGGCATCGTCGCCGCCTTCGGCATCGAGAACCCCCGCAAGCAAGCAAAGGTCGTGCCGGCTGGTGGCGCCGCTACAGCCGGCGAGTGCGGTCATGAGGCGCAACCCGCGTGAAGACGGCGACGGGGTGCCCCTCGAACCGGCGGATACTCAAAGACGCGGTCTAATTAGTCCGCGTTTTGTCGGGGCGAGGGGCACCCCGTTGCCGTCCCCCGAATAGGCTGCAACTCGTGCCCGCCCCCATCATCTTCTCCGGCATCCAGCCGACCGGCCGCAAGCACCTCGGCAACTACATCGGCGCGATTCGCCAGTACGTCGAGGGCCAGGACCGCGGCGACCCGGCGATCTTCTGCATCGTCGACCTGCACGCGCTCTCCGTCGCCTACGACCCGGCCGAGCTGCGCGATCGGGTCTACGACACCGCGGCGATCCTGCTCGCCGCCGGCCTCGACCCCGAGCGCTGCATCTTCTTCCGCCAGTCCGACGTGCGCGAGCACGCCGAGCTGACCTGGCTGCTCTCCGCCGTCACCTCGCACGGCGACCTCAACCGCATGCACCAGTTCAAGGACAAGTCGGCCAAGCAGCAGGAGCTGGTCGCGGCGGCCCTCTTCTTCTACCCGGTGCTGATGGCCGCCGACGTGCTCGCCTACCGCGCCACCGAGGTCCCGGTCGGCGACGACCAGCGCCAGCACGTCGAGCTGATGCGCGAGATCGCCCGCCGCTTCAACGAGCGCTTCGGCGAGACGCTGGTCGTGCCCGAGCTGCGAATCCCCGAGGTCGGGGCGAGGATCATGGACCTGCAGGAGCCGCAGCGGAAGATGTCGACCACCGGCGGCACCCCGTCGGGCACGGTCCTCGTGCTCGACGATGAGAAGACGATCCGCAAGAAGCTCGGCGGCGCCGTCACCGACTCGGGGACGGAGATCGTCCGCTCGCCCGAAAAGCCGGGGGTGACCAACCTGATCGACATCCTCGCCGCCGTGCGCGGCGTCGACCACGAGCAGATCGAGCGCGAGTTCGCGGGCGCCGGGTACGGCGACTTCAAGCAGGCGGTCGCCGAGGGAGTGGTCGAACTGCTGGCGCCGGTCCGCGAGCGCTACGAGCAGCTGCGCCCCGACGAGGCGGCCCTGGAGAAGGCGCTCGCCGCCGGCGCCGAAAGGGCACGCGCAATTGCCGGCCCGGTCGTCGCCGACGTGCGCGGCCGCATGGGCATCGGGCCTTCGGCCTAGTCTTCGGGAATGGCCGTCGCCGACCTCGACCTCGAGCTCGACGTCTTCGCCGGGCCGTTCGACCTGCTGATCGCGGTCCTGCTGCGCGAGGAGGTCGACCTGCTCGAGGTGGAGCTGGGCGAGGTCGTCGTCGCTTACATCGAGCACCTCGAGCGCGAGGGCGAGCTGGAGCTCGAGGTGGCGACCGAGTTCCTGGTCCTGATCGCCTCGCTGCTCGAGCTGAAGTCGCGGCTGCTGCTGCCCGGCGCCGACCCCGAGCTGGAGGAGATGGGCCCCGAGGAGGCAGTCGAGGAGCTGCTCGCGCGGCTGCTCGAGTACCGGCGCTACCGCGGCGCGGCGGAAGCGCTGCGCGAGCGCTTCGAGGCGGCGCGCGGCTACCTCTACCGGGCGGCGGCGCTGCCGCCGAGCCTGCGCAAGGTGGCGATCGATGCCGCCGTCGCCGTCTATGACCCCGACCGGCTCGGCGCGGCGCTCGGCGACCTGCTGGTCGTGCCGCCGCCGGTCGACGTCAGCCACATCCGCCCGACGGTCTCGCTCGAGCGGCGCCTGCGGGCGCTGCGCGACGCGCTCTCCGGACGGACGAGCATCGACTTCGACGAGCAGTTCGGCGGCGAGGACCGGCTGACCCAGGCTGTGACCCTGTTCGCGCTGCTCGAGCTCTACCGCAAGGGCGAGCTGACCTGGAAGCAGGGCGAGCCGCTCGGCCCGATCGAGATCGTCCGCCAGGAGACGAGCACGACGTGAGCGACCTCAGCCGCACGATCGAGGCGCTGCTCTTCCTCTCGCCCCAGCCGGTCGCGCTGCCCGACCTGGTCGAGGCGACGCAGGCGACCGAGGGCCAGGTGGCCGAGGCGATCGAGCTGTTGCGCGAGGACCTCGGAGAGGGCAGGCGGGGTGTCGTCCTGCGCGAGGTCTCCGGCGGCTTCGCCCTCGCCAGCGATCCCGGCAGCGAGGACGCGGCGCGCCGCCTGCTCGCCAAGCCGCGCACGCCGCCGCTGACCCAGGCGCAGGCCGAGACCCTGGCGATCGTCGCCTACCTGCAGCCGGTATCGCGGCCGGAGGTGGCGCGGATTCGCGGCGTCTCCTCGGAGTCCGCCGTGCAGACGCTGGCCGAGCGGGGCCTGATCGAGGAGTCGGGACGCTCGCAGTTCGGCGCCGCCCTGTTCAAGACGACCGAGCTGTTCGAACGCCTCTTCGGGCTAGGCGGCCTCGACCAGCTGCCGGACCCGGCGCAGTTCGATCCGACTCCCGAGGACGAGCGGGAGCTGCGGGAGCGACTCTTGAAGGCCGGGGAACAGCGTGCCGAGCCGTGAGGTGGGTCCATCGTGAGGCTCGCCAAGTTCTTGGCGCATGGGGGAGTCGCTTCGCGGCGAAGAGCTGAGGAGATTGTGGGTGCCGGGCGCGTAACGGTGGACGGGGAGGTCGTGCGAGACCCCGCCAGGGACGTGAGCGATGCCGATGACGTTCGCGTGGATGGGGAGCTGGTCGGGGTTGAGGCTCAAGAGGTCTGGGCGGTCAACAAGCCTGTCGGCGTCGTCTCCACGGCGCGCGAGCCGGGGTCGCGGAAGCCCGTCGTCGACCTGGTCGATTCGGAGGCTCGGCTCTATCCGGTTGGGCGGCTGGACGTGGACTCTTCGGGCCTGCTGCTCTTGACCAACGACGGCGAGCTGGCCAATCGGCTGACGCATCCGCGGTACGAAGTGTCGAAGACGTACCGAATTGAGTTGCGACGCCCGCCGAGCGAGGCCGACCTGCGCAGGCTGGCGAGTGGGGTGGAGCTGGAAGATGGGATGACGGCGCCGGCGGAGGTGAAGCGACTGGGGGAGCGCGAGGTCGAGGTGGTGCTGCGCGAGGGACGAAACCGGCAGTTGCGCCGCATGGCCGAGGCGGTCGGAAACGATGTCGTCGCGTTGAAGCGGGTGCGCTTCGGGCCGGTCGAGCTCGGCGGGCTCGGCGACGGCGAGGCGTGCCGCCTTTCGAAGGCCGAGATCGAGGAACTGCGCGAGGCCGGCGCTACGAGCTGACCTGGACGACGACGGTACGCTCGCGCGGCCGGTCATCGAAGTCGATCAGGACGAGCTGCTGCCAGGTGCCGAGCGCGAGGCGACCGCCAACGCTTTAGCGACCGCAGGATGGTGGTTCCAAATCCGCGACAGGACCCGCCGCGCCGCGTGTCTGGTCCCTTGCGTTTGGAAAGATGCGCGTGTGAGCAGCAACGGGAACCAGCGGCTCTTCGCTGTGCGGGGCGCCGTGCAGGCGGAGGCAAACCAGGCCGCCGCGATCGCCGCCGCGACGACGGACCTGGTGCGCGAGCTGATCGAGCGCAACGGGCTCGAGCCAGCGGCGATGGTCAGCTGCCTGTTCACCACCACCGACGACCTCGACGCCGAGTTCCCGGCTGCCGCGGCGCGCGATCTGGGCCTCGAGGCGGTGCCGTTGCTCTGTTGCCGGGAGATCCCGGTGCCGGGCTCGATGCGGCGGGTGATCCGCGCGATGGTCCACTACTCCGCGCCGGTCGGGCACGAGACAACGCACGTCTACCTCGGGGCCACGCAGGAGCTGCGCACCGACCTGCATGCCGCTC
>DASSBJ010000120.1:0-4373 GCA_035698885.1 Solirubrobacterales bacterium | reverse complement strand
CCCCGCCAACGACGAGGTGCAGGCGGTTGTGCTGACGCCGACCCGCGAGCTCTGCATCCAGGTGACGCAGGCCCTGCGCGCCTACGCGGAGCACCTCGACGTCGAGATCGTCGCCGTCTTCGGCGGTGCCCCGATCCGCTCCCAGCAGTCCCAGCTGCGCGCCGGCGCCCACGTCGTCGTCGCCACCGTGGGCCGGATGATGGACCTGATGTCCCGCCGCTCGCTGGTCCTTACCGCGGCGCGCTCCATCGTCCTCGACGAGGCCGCCGAGATGCTCGACGTGGGCTTCATCGAGGACGTCGAGAAGATCCTGCGGATGTGCCCGAGCGGCCGCCAGACGGCGCTCTTCTCGGCGACCATGCCACCGCCGATCAAACACCTCGCCGAGAGCTACATGTATGACCCGAAGACGATCAAAATCACGCCGAAGAAGCTCACGGTCGACGCGATCGAGCAGGCCTTCGTCGAGGTCGAGGCGAAGGAGAAGGCGGGTCGCCTGGTCGAGCTGCTGAAGACCGAGGAACCCGAGCAGGCGATCATCTTCTGCCGGACCAAAATCGGCGCCTCGAAGCTGGAGAAGACGCTGAAGGACAAAGGCCTCGACGTGAAGGCGCTGCACGGCGACATGAGCCAGGGCGCCCGCGACGGGGTGATGATCTCGTTCAAGGACCACCGGGTGCGGCTGCTGGTGGCGACCGACATCGCCGCCCGCGGGCTCGACATCGAGCACGTCACCCACGTGATCAACTACGACGTGCCGGCATCGTCGGAGGTCTACGTTCACCGCATCGGGCGGACCGGTCGGGTCGGCCGCACCGGCCGCGCGATCACCTTCGTCACGCCCGCCCAGCGCGACGAGATCGGGCGGATCGAGCGCGACGTGAAAACCTCGATCGGCGAGTGGGAGAGCCCCGAGGAGCGGATCGAACACGCGCCGCGGCCGCGCCGCCGCGAGAAGGCCGAGGCCCCCACCAACGGCAAGGCGGTCAAGCTCTTCGTCAACCGCGGCGAACGCAGCGGGATCGGCGAGGAGGACCTGCGCTGGGCGCTGCGCGAGGGCGCCGTGCTGCCCGACGAGGCGATCCACGACGTGCGCGTCCTGCACCGCTTCTCCTTCGTCGAGGTCGACCCCGAGCAGGCCGACCGCACGGTCGAGTTCCTCGACGGGACGAAGCTGAAGGGCAAGGAGATAAGACTGGAGATCGCCAAGTCTTGACCGAGGCGCCGTCGGAGCGACCCCCGTCGCCTCAACGGGTCAATTCGGCGATCAGGTTGAAGAGCTGGGGGAAGTCGATCGGCTTCGTGACGTAGGCCGCGATGTCGAGGTCGGCGTGCTCCTCGCCGTTGCCGCCGTCGGTGTGGGCGCTGACGATCAGCGCCGGCGTCTCGACCCCCTCGCCGCGCAGCTCGCGCAGCGCGTCGATGCCGGACTTGCGCGGCATCATCGCGTCGAGCAGGAAGATGTCGTGCGGCGCCGCGGCGCCGCGAACCACGTCGACGACCTGCTGGCCGTCGGCGGCGGTCTCGACCTCGTGGCCCTCGATCTCCAGCCGAGTGCGGAGCAGCAGCAGGATCGTCTCGGAATCGTCGGCGACGAGGATCCGGGCCATCAGCTCACCTCGGCGCGGTCCGGGGACGCGATCGCCGGCAGGCGGACGCGGAAGGTCGAGCCCTCGCCCGGGGCGGACTCGGCGCCGATCGTGCCGCCGTGCAGCTCGACCAGCGACTTCGAGATCGCCAGGCCGAGCCCGGTGCCGCCGACGCGCTGGGTCTCGCCCGCGTCGCCGCGGCTGAAGCGCTCGAAGATGTGCGCCAGCTGATCCTCGGGTATGCCGGGTCCGTCGTCGCTCACGTCGATCTCCACATCGGCGCCGTTGCGGCCGGCCTTCACCCCGATACCCGCTCCTTCGGGGCAATACTCATTGGCGTTGGTAAGCAGGTTCACCAATACTTGGCGTATCCGGTCGCGATCGGCCTCGATCCGTGGCAGGCCGGGCTCGATCTGCAGCTCGAGCCGCTGGTTGCGCGCGTCGAACTGGGCGTGCATCGTCCGCACGGCCTCCTCGACCAGCGGCCCGGCCTCGGTCGGCAGGGGCTTGATCGTCAGCCGTCCGGCGTCGCTGCGGGCGAGGTCGAGCAGGTCGTTGAGCAGCCGCGTCAGGTGGCGCGTGTTGTCGAGGATCACCTCGACCGTCTCCGCCTGCTTCGGGTCGAGCTTCTCGCGCTCCAGCAGCAGCAGCTCGGCGAAGCCCTGCACGGAGGTCAGGGGGCTGCGCAGCTCGTGCGAGGCGGTGAGCACGAACTCGTCTTTCATCCGGTCGAGCTGGTCGCGTTCGCCGGCCCGTCGCTGCAGCTCCTCCGCCATCTCGTTGAAGGCGCTGCCGAGCGACGCCGTCTCCGAGAGGCCGCCGATCTCGACCCGGGTGTCGAGGTCGCCGCCGGCGAGGCGTCCGGAGGCCTCGACCAGGTCCTCGAGCGGGCGGCGCATCGAGGAGATCAGGCCGGTGAAGAGCAGCGCCGCACCGGTCAGGCCGGCGATCAGCCCGGCGCCGACGAGCAGCGCCGTGTCGCGCGTCTCGCTGGAGATTTCGTCGCGCAGCGCCTGCCGGTTGCTCTGCTGGGAGACGATCGTCGCCCGCGCCGCCGCAGGGTGGACGCCGCGAGAGAGGCGGTTGCGGGCCTCGATCTCGCGCTGGTAGGAGCGCGCCGTCGCGTTCTCGAAGTCCTGACGCTGCTGCAGGAAGCGGGCGACGCCGATCACCGCCAGGCCGGTGAGGATCGCGAAGGCGATCGCGAACCCGATCGTCAGCCGGTTGGCGAGCGAGGGGCTGAGCCGGAATCGTCGTCGGGAATATGCTTGAGCCGCGATGGGCGACGAGGCTACAGGCACCCCCGACGGGATCGATCGCGCCGGCGTCGAGGGCTGGTTCGAGCGGCACGTCGCGGGCGTCGAGCCGCCGCTCTCCTTCGAGCGGATCGCGGGCGGGCACTCGAACCTCACCTACCGCGTGAGCGACGCCGCCGGACGGCGCTGGGCGCTGCGGCGGCCGCCGCTCGGCAAGCGGCTCGGCTCGGCGCACGACATGGCGCGCGAGCACAAGGTCGTCTCGGCGCTGGGGCCGACGGCGGTGCCGGTTGCGCCGGTGGTCGGGCTCTGCGAGGACGAGAGCGTCAACGGCGCCCCCTTCTACGCGATGGAGTTCGTCGAGGGGCCGATCCTGCGCGGCCTGGCCGAGGTCGAGGCGTTTCCCGACGAGGCCGACCGGCGGGCGATCGGCGAGCGCGTCGCCGACACCCTGGTCGACATCCACGCCGTCGACCCCGACGCCGGCGGGCTCGGCGACCTCGGCCGCAAGGAGGACTACGTCGCCCGCCAGCTGCGCCGCTGGCAGGGTCAGTGGGAGAAGTCGAAGACGCGCGAGCTGGCGCCGATCGACACGGTGCACGAGCGGCTCTCCGCCCGCATCCCGGCGCAGGGGCCGGCGACGATCGTGCACGGCGACTACCGCCTCGACAACATGATCCTCACCCCCGACGGCGAGGTCGCCGCGGTGGTCGACTGGGAGCTCTGCACGCTCGGTGACCCGCTCGCCGACGTCGGCCTCTTGATGGTCTACTGGCCCGAACGCGGCGAGGACGGCGAGGAGGGCCCGATCGCGCTCGGCCAGCCCGCCAACCTGGCGCCGGGCTTCCCGAGCCGCGAGGAGCTGCGCGCCCGCTACGCCGAGCGCTCCGGCCGCGACCTCTCCCAGCTCGACTTCTTCGTCGCCCTCGGCTACTGGAAGCTGGCGATCATCCTCGAGGGCGTCTACGCCCGCTACAAAGCCGGCGGCTACGGCAAGGCCGACGCCGGCGTCGAGTACTTCGCCCGCCTCGTCGAGCGATTGGCGGATGCGGCCGAGGAGGCCGAGGCAGGCGCCCTATGACAAATCACTCATCACGTTGAGCGGTTTTGCTCAATCAACTGAGTGATTTGAAATAAGGGGCGCCGGCGGCTCACAGCCGGGTCTAAGCACGCGACAGGGGCCACGACTCCTTGCTCCACTGAGATCGTGGACGGACGCAGCGCCCCTAGTCAGGAGCCTTGAGAGTCGCCATGGGACACTGGCGGTGAGGTGCTTGGCGACTTGCTTTCCTGGCGATCTCCGTACGTGTGAGCTTGAGTTGACGCCCTGCGGTTTGGGCGTTGTTCATCCTGGGTCTTGCCTAGCTGGCTGTGACTCCCATGACGCGCTTCGCGCTTCGTCGAGGCGTTCTTGTCAGCTTGCGGGTTCTTGCTGCGGGCATCTCGCTGGTAGGAGTATTTCGTTCGAGAAGCGGGATGTTTCCGTGCCGGGCCTTCTTCATTGGGAAGCCGCTTCTGCGTGGTGGGT
>DASSBJ010000119.1:0-15079 GCA_035698885.1 Solirubrobacterales bacterium | reverse complement strand
CCGGACGCCACACGCTCAAGGGCGTGCCCGACGAGTGGGACGTCTACGACGTCGTCGCCTGAGCCCGTCCCACCGCGCTCGCTCCGCGGTCGGCCGCTCGTTTGTTAGCTTCAGGCCGATGCAGCTCGGGAGATGGGGAGCACACACCGGCGGGTCGCGAAGTTCATTGCTCTTCGCCACCGTCGTGACCTGTCTATGTGGCCTGCTTGCGCTCTTCGTAGGCGCTCCTGCGGCGGCGCGGGGAAGGAGGCGGTCGCACAGTCAGCTGACCTCGAAGGGACCGGTGGCGGCGCGAATGCTCGGCTGCTCGCCGCGGCACCTCCGGCGCCACCCGAACGTCGCGTGTTTCGGCCGCGAGCGGCTGCGGAGCGCCGGCGCCGGCAGCGCCGCACAGGCGCTCCTGCGAACGATCGGCGGCACGGCCTCGATCCGCGTCGGCAATCGGCGACGGCGCCTGCCCGCCATGGCTCGCGCCGGGTCTCTGAGAGCCGCACTGGCACGTGCGCTGAGGCAGCGAGGCGGCAGGCTCCTCTCGGAAGGCGCCTCGCCGGCGACCCTGCGATGGGCGGGCATTCCTCACGGGAATCGGCGGCGGGCGAGGCGGCGCAGCAGCGCCTCCCGGCTCCCCTCGAATGCGGGCGGTCAAAGGGCCGCGTCAGCCTCCGGCGCCCACCCACACGCCCGCGGCTCGCAATCCTTCCACGAGTTCTCGGGAGAATCGCTCGGCGCCGAACTGAGCGCCGCGGCGACGGCGGAGGTGACCGAACACGGAGCGCAGGCGGAGACGAAGACGGGATTCCGGCTCAAGACCCGCGTCGACCGCTGCCCGGACGCCTCCGGCGAGGAGCCGGGAGACGGCCTCCTGGAGCTCGATCTCAGCGTCAGCGGCGCCACCCCAGGAATGCGCGTCTCGAAGCCCGGAAGCCGCCTGCAGGCGACGGCGAGGCCGAAGCTCGAATCGAAGCTGCTCGCCCGGGTCGACGGCAACGGGCGGGTCGAAGACTTCGATGTGAGGCTGCACGGGACCTTCTACGTGGCCGGGGGGATTGCGAGCGGCAAGCCGGGACACGAAACGCTCACCACGACCGACCCGCCGCAGCTCTATGTCGCCGATGTCGACCTGCTCGGCATCGACCCCCACGACTTCGGCAAGGTGAAGGAAGGCCGCAAGCCGACGCTCGACTCGATCGGCAAGCTGAAGGTGCGCCGCATCCTGGGGCCGGCGAACGCCGACGTCAAGAACGCGAGTCGCTTCGGCCGCGTGGTCGCCGGTGCGCTCGGGATGGAGGCTGCGCTGGGGTCGGTCGAGTACCTCGAGGCCGAAGAAGGCTGGAACGGCGGCAAGCCCTGCGTAAACGTCACCCCATCCGCCTCTGCGACGGCGCTGAAGCCGGGCCAGAGCGTTCCCGTCTCGGTCACGATCGCGGGCCCGGCGAAGAAGGGGACGGCCCCGGGCCGCTTCACCGCCGCGGTCGACAGGGGCAACGTCTCGCCGGGTCAGGGCTCCTATGAAGGCGGCAAGCAGATCCACCTCACCTACACCGCGCCGAGCACGGCGCCGGAAGCGAACCCGATCCTCTCCATTCACACGGTCTCGGCTCAGGGCAAAGCGAGCGGGCGGATCGAATTCCACGTCTCGGAACCCACCTACAAGCTCCTCTATACGCATACCACGGGCGGTTCCGACGCTTACGAATACGACAATTCCTATCCGCCCTACCTGGTCGACGAAGGGTCATGGCAGGAGCACCGCGACGTGCAGGTCAGCGCCAGCGTGCCGCTCACGCCCGGCCCCGGCGGAACGCTTTCCGGCAGCGGGTCGGTGCACTGGACGCGCTCCTCCTGGTCCTCGGATGACGACAACACCGGCACGAACAACGCCGGCGGCACCTGCGAGAACGAAGACCGGGAGCAGCTGACGGGCGCAGGCGCCGGCGCCCTGCGGGTCAACTCGCTCAGCCTCGGCGCCAGCCCATCCGCCGACGTCGTCCTCTCGGACCTGCGCGAGACCTGGCGCCAGAACGACGTACCGAAGTCGGGCGGCAGCGAAGAATGCCCCGGCAATGTGCAGGATTATCCGCGCAGCGAGCTGCTGACCGAGATCGACCTCGCGCACTCCGATTCGGGCGACGTCGTCGGCACGACCAGCGACGAATCCGAAGGATGCTTCTGCATGAGCTCGGTCGAGCTCCGGGTCGACAGCGGGTGGCAGGCCGGCTCCGGCGAAGTGGCGGCGACCCGGACGCTGGAAGGGACGACGCCCTACGCACTCGGTCCCGAGGGGCCGGAAGGGACGACGATCACCTACAGGGACACGTTCGAGATCCTCCGCTCGGAGGGCTGAGCGGAGTCCGCAACCCCGGCAGCGCTTCGGGCGCGGTGCGGCTCAGCGCCAGCACCATGCGCGCAGCTCATGCGAGCTGCGGCTGGTCGAAGAGCTCGGCCGAGGGGATGCCGATCAGCTCGCCGGCAAAGCGCTTCTCGCGCCCGTAGACGACCCAGGTGGTGTCGATTTCGCCGATGTCCAGGTCGAGCCGCAGCTCGCCCGCGTGCTCGGTGACGTGCTCCATGTGGGTCAGCCCGGAGTCGTAGTCGCCGCGCATCAGCCCCTCGGCGACGAGCGGCTTGGAGGCGACGTCGATCACCTCCTCCCAGCCGGATAGGTCGACGTAGCCCTTGGTCGCCGGGACGATCCCCAACGAGCGCGGCCGCTCGACGTCGGCGCGGCTGAGCAGCACCAGGTGCTTGGTCGGATAGACGAAGGTGTCGACGACCCAGACCTCGGTCCAGTATTTCTCGGTGATCTCGTGCACCTTGGGATGGGCGCTGCACTGGACGAGGAAGGCCCCGGGCGTCTCGCGCAGCGTCTCCAGGCCGTCGAAGAAGTCGACGATCAGCTCGATCCCGTAGTCCTCGATCCCCTGGAACTCGGCGTAGCGCCTTACGGCCCGCTCATGGCAGGTCCCGGTCGGGCCGAGCGTGATGAACGTCGTCCGCGCCATCAGCGCTAAAGGATACTCGACTATAAAGCCGGTTACTTCGAAGAATCGTCCTCGCCCGGCCAGCTGCCGGTGGCGTAGGCGAAGCCGCGGCGGGCGCCGTGGTCGACCATGCCTTTGACGAGGCGGAAGATCGCGCCCTCGAGGACGAGCGCGGCGGCGAGCTTGGGGTAGGAGACCTCGCGGTCCTCGGGCTCGGGCTGCTCCTGCCTGTCGATCCGTTCCCAGATCAGGTCGAAGCCCTTCTGCGCGGCGAAGCCGGCGGCGAGCCCGGCGAGGATGCCGATCGGCGCGAAGAGGAACTTCATGGCGGCGGACTACCCGCGGCGAAATGGCCCGAAACGCCGCGGTGGCTCAGGGCGCCGGGACCTGCGAGGCCATCTGCGTGTAGCCGGCGGCGCTCGGGTGGATGCCGGTGTCGCCGCTGATCACCCAGGGCGGGCCGTCGACCGGCCCCGAGCAGAAGGAGAGCGGGTGGCTCGCGAGCAGCTCGTCCTGCGTCGGCGTCGACTGCACGCTCGGGCCGTCGACCTCGTAGCCGAGCCGCGAGCAGGAGTAGTTCGAGGGGTAGAGCGGCGAGACGTCGACGCCGACGGCGAAGTGCGGCGGCGTCACCACCTGCAGCTGCGGCGAGCCGACTTCGGCGGCGACCGAGGCGATTTCCTCGTTCAGCAGCGCTCCCATCTCGGCGATCTGGTCGACGCTGTACGCCAACGCGGAGGAGGGAATCGAGAGGTGGTACTGCATCAGGTAGATCGTCGCTTCGGTGTTGGCGACGAGCTCTTCGTAGAGCTGCTTCAGCCGCGCCCGCAGCTGCACGCCCGCGAAGGCTTCCTCGACGCAGTCTCGGTAGTGGCCGAAGAGGTCGGACCAGACCGCGCAGCCCATCTTGTCGACGCCGAAGAGCATTTCGGAGAGCAGCGGGTTGGCGCCCATCGTCATCAGCACGTAGTCGGGTTCTTCGGCCTCCATCTGCCTCAGCGTCGAGTACAGCTGGCCTTCGGGCAGCCAGGTCTTCGGTTCGGAGCCGCTGACCGCGAGGTTCTCGTAGTTCGTCACGCCGTGTTCGTTCGACCATTGCGCCGCCCAGGAGACGTTGTTCGCGAGCCCGTAGTCGGGGGCGTAGTGGACTTCGCCTTCTTCGTTGCCGCGGCTGGTCGAGTTCGACGAGCAGGCGTCGTCGAAGAACCCTTCCGCCGGCCTGCACCAGAGCAGGCTGGCGAACGGCATCGGCGAGCCGTCGTCGTAGTAGCCGAAGCCGGCGGTGACCGAGTCGCCGATCGCGCGGACGACCGGGCCGGAGTGGCTCAGCACCCTGATCTCGACCGGCGCCGAGCGAGGGCGCACCGAGCTGCGCGCGCCACGCGCTGCCCGCTGGCGCAGCTTCACCGAGTCGGCTCCGCGGAACCGCCTGGCCGAGCGGTAGATCAGCCGCCCGCCGCGGATCCGGGCGGAGCCGTGGTCCGGTCGCCGGGCGATCCGCCAGCGCACCGGCGTGCCGCAGCGCGGCAGCGGCAGGACGATCCGCTTGCCGGGACGGGCGTGCCGCAGCGGCAGGCTGTTGCAGAGCCGCCTGCCGGCGTCGCCCCGGGGCAGCGTCTGCAGCTCCCGCACCGGCGCGTCGAGCTCCGGCGCGCCGTCGCGGTTGATGTCGAGGACCGCAGCCGCGTCGACCTGCACGACGGGGCGCGCGCGGCCGCGGTGGCGCCCGGTTCCGACGCCGAGCTGGAGCTGCCGCGTCAGTTCGCGCACCGGGCCGAGTGCGATGCGGTGGACGAAGGTGAAGCGGTCGCGCCGCTCGGGGCGCCGCAGCTCGCCCCCGTTCGCCCGGGCGCGCAGGCGCCAGGCGCGGATCGCGCCGCCGCGCCCCGGCCGGCGCAGGGTGACGCGCAGCTCGACCGGCTGCCCGAGCAGCTGGACCGGATAGCGCACCGGCACGAGCAGCGAGGCGCGCCCGCCGACCGGCGCGGACATCCTCACCCGGCCGATCTTGACCGCGGCCGCGGCTTCGGGCGTGTCCGCGGCGATCGCCGCGGGCGCGAGCGGCAGGGAGCTCAGGCTGCCGAGCGCGAGGCAGAGGGCGAGGACGCGCCGCGGGCCTGCCCCGCGTGGACGTTCGGCATCGGACATGCGCACGGCACGTTACTAGCGCCGGATCCCGCCAGCCTCAGGCCGGCGCGAGGCGCGCGACCTGGCGCGAGGGCAGCAGCAGGGCCGAGCCGCAGACCATCGCGAAGGCGGTCGCCTGCAGCACGAGGCCGAGCGGGTCGGCTGCGAGCGGGTCGCCGAAGACGAGCACGCCGCCGGCGATCTGGGTCGCGTTGGCGACCAGGCCGATCAGGCCGATCGTCTCGACCGCCTGTCCCTTCTGCAGCGCGGCCACGGTCGCGTACTGGGCGAGGGCGCCGCAGACGACGGTCAGCGCGATCCAGGGCCCAAGCACGGCGAGCGAGACCCCGCCGGCCCCGAGCAGCCCCTTGATCGCGACCCCGGCCAGGGCGATCAGGATGCCGGCGATCGCGGCGAGCAGCACGCCGCTGCGGGCGGCCAGGCGGGACGAGCGGTGGCCGAGGGCGAGGCCGCTGGCGAGCAGCGCCAGGCCGCCCTCGAAGCCGAGGATCGCGGCGGTCGAGAAGGCGGAGTCGCTGCCGTGCAGCGAGGGCAGCGTCAGCGCCAGCAGCGCCAGGCCGGAGCCGCCGAGCAGCAGCGCCAGCCACTGCTGGCGCTCGACCGGGTCGCCGAAGAGCCGCTGCGAGAGCACCGCCACCGTCACCGCGCCCCCCGCGAGCACAGCCTGCACGAGCGAGATCGGCGCCAGCGAAAGGGCCGCGACGTGGACCAGCCAGGCGAGCGCGGCCAGTCCCCAGCCCGCCGCGAACCAGCGCGAGCGGGCAAGCGAGCGGGCGCTGCGCAGCGGCTGCCGGATGCGGATCGGCTCGACCCGGTGGCAGCCTCGGTGCTTGAGCAGCGAGGCGAGGTTCGTCATCAGTGCGGCGACGAGCGCGAGTGCGATGCCGAACTCCACGTTGCGATGGCTCCTTCTCGAGCGAATGGGGGAGATCCGGCGTCCCGCGCCAAACCCGACCGGTTCACCGTAGCAGCCGCCTCGTCGCAGACGGGGGAACCGGCACCGCGCGGAAGCTCGGCGCCGCGAGGTGGAGGCGGAAGGCGATCCTGCCCCGCGGGTCGAACTCGGTGATCAGCGGGTTGTCGCCCCAGCTGACGAGCCAGCCGCCGCCGGGCAGCTGGCGCGCCGATCCGCAGCAGTGGCTGCGGCGCACCTCGGAGTCGTTGAGCTGGCCGCGGTAGATCGCCTGGCGCCGCTTGAGGTCGAGCTCGTAGAAGACGACGCGGGGGCGCCGCGGCCGGTCCTTGCCGTTGTCGAACACGCTGAGGTCGCCGTTGGCGGCGATGCGGGCGTCGTGCTGGCCGCCGAGCAGCTTGCGCGCCGGGTCGCCGACGACGCGCAGCGATTGCGCGGTCGGGGTGCCGCCGAGCTTCCAGGCGATGCGGCCGGTCGAGCGCCGGATCCCGTACAGGGCGTCGGTGTGGCGGGTCGAGATCACGAGTTCGTCGCGCCCCCGCGGCTCGATCGAGTTGATGTGGACGGGATCGTATGCCTGCAGGCCGCCGAGGCGTGGCCGCGGGTTGGCCAGCACGGAATGCCACCAGCGGCCGGTCTCGTCGAGGCCGATTCGCCCGCGCGAGCTCCAGCTCCAGCGCACCCGCCCCCGCGGGTCGATTTCCTGGATCTCGGCGGCGACGATCGCTGCCCGCGCCGGGCCGCCGAAGCGACTCAGGTCGGCGGTTTCCGGCACGTAGGAATCGATCAGGATGTTGCCGTTGGCGAGCTCACGCAGCTCATGGCCGTCGACGATCGAGCCCTTCGCCCTGAGCAGGCGCCGCAGCCGGCCGTCCGGCGAGCGGATTTCGTCGGCCATCCGGCGATCGAGCCCATAGCCGTCGCCGAACGCGCGCGGCCAGGCGATCGTCCCGTTGGCGAGGACCTGCGCCCAGAGCGCTTTCGTGTCGGGGCTGTAGGACCAGCGGGGCACCCCCTTGCTGTCGAAGACGACGATCCAGGGGCGCCCGTCCGCGGGGTTGTTGAGGGCGACGGAGAAGAGGCCGGGGGGCGCCGGCCGCAGCGATTCGAACCGCCAGGGCGGGAAGTCGGCGGGCAGGCAGCGCACCGCCCGCACCGGGGCGTCGCCCTTGCCGCAACGCACGGGCTGGTGCGAGGGAGCCGTCTGCGCTCGCTCGGCGGACCCGCAGCCGCCGAGCGCCAGCCCGATCGCGGCGGCGGCCCCGAGCGCGGGCAGGGATCTGCGCAGGAAGAGGAAGAGCGGGCCCATCCTCCATGCATACCCGTCAGCGGTGTCTCAGCTGCCCCACCTGCGTCGTCAGCGTCGCCTTCGGCGAGCCCGAGCCGACCTTCAGCGCCTTCACCTTGAAGCGCAGCTTGCCTTTCTTCAGCCTCGAGACCCTGAGGATCGTGAAGGTCGAGCTGCTCGTCGTCCTGACCTTCAGCTTGCTCGGCTTGCGGTGCCGGCGCTTGCCCGAGGCGGTCGCCAGCAGACCCCGCTTGCCGACCAGCCGCAGGCCGACGAGCTTGAATTTGTCGAGCGGGTTGGCCCAGGTGAGGGTGATCTGGATCGACTTCGTCTTCGCGCCGATCGCCAGCGCGTGCGGCTTGCTCTGGCCCTGGCGCAGCAGATCGGTGAAGGAGCGCGGCGGCGTCTGGCAGGTCAGCGCGGCGCCGATGCTGTTCATCGCCGCCTGCAGCTCGCTCGCGTCTTTGACCGGCAGGTACCTGCCGCCGGTGTCCTTGGCGATCTTCTTCAGCCGCGCCTCGTCGCTGCCGGGGAAGATGCCGAAGCCGATCACGTAGGTCGGCACCCTGTGGCCGAGGTGCGCTTCGTTGTAGTCGCCTACGTCGTGGCCGCCGTCGGTGAGGAAGACGCGCGCGTCGCTGTTCGGGTTGTCGGCGTCGGCCTTGGCGAAGGCGCCGTTGTAGTCGGTGGCGCCGTTGTCGGCGTTGATCACGCTTTCCAGCGAGCTGCGCATCGAGCCGGCGTTGGGGCCGACCGGCTCGGGCGGGAAGACGGTGCTGGCGGGGGGGTCGGAGGGGAAGCCGGGGATTTCGAAGCCCGAGCCGAACTCCACCGCGCCGAGCTGGGCTTTCGGCGAGAGGTCGTCGATCAGCAGGCTCATGCCCTGCACGCGCAGCTTGTCGGGGTCGGTGACGGCCATCGAGCCGGAGTCGTCGACGATCGCCTCGATGTTGGAGGCCGCCTTGCAGGCCGATGCCGTCGCCGGCCCAGCGGCCCCCGCTCCCGGCGCGGCGATCAGGGCGGTCAGCAGGAGCGCCACGGCTCCGGGTCCCAGCAACCACGCGACTCGTCTCATCAAGCTCTCCTTCGGCAGGGGTGTACGACGAGACAATAGCGCCGAAATCGCGGATTGGAAGGCTCTTCGCAGACGTTTATCGCAGCCCCGCCGGGGTACCGGTCGGGTCCGCGAACGATTCAAGGAGGAGACACGGATGAGCATCCTCGACAAGCTCACTGGCAGAGCAAAGAAGGCAGCCGGCGACCTGGCCGACGACCCCTCGCTGCGCCGCGAAGGCCGCACCGAGGAGCGCAAGGGCGAGAAGAAGGAGGAGCGCGACCGCGCCCGCGAGGAGGCCGACCGCAAGGCGGATGAAGCGGCCGAGCTCGAGCGCAAGAGCTAACCCAGGCCCTTCCTCGGGGGGCTTTGCAGGCGCCGCATGAGCTACCTCGAGCGAAACGAGCAGCGCCTCGCCTGGATCTTCGGCTCCTCGCGCAGCGGCAGCACCTGGCTGCTGCGGATGCTCGCCGACTGGGACGGCGTCGTGCCGATCGACGACCCGCACCTGGGACACCACCTCGGCGTCTGGCGCCCGATTCCGCTCGCCTGGGCCGCGTCGGAGGAAGAGGCGCCGCAGCTCTCGACGCTGCTCGAGCTGAAGCGCGAGGAGCCGGGCTACTTCTTCTCGCAGCGGCACCGCGACGCCTGGTGGCAGCCGCTGCGCTCGCTGATCCAGGCGCGCTTCGAGGCGCAGCGCGGCGACGACCCTGCGGCGCGGTCGTTTTCGCCGCCCACCTACGTGGTCAAGGAGCCGGCCTCGCACGTCGCCCCGCTGCTCGCCGAACTCTTCCCCCGCTCGAAGCTGATCTTCCTGCTGCGCGACGGCCGCGACGTCGTCGACTCCTGGCTCGCCGCCTACCGGCCCGGATCATGGGCGATCGACGGCGGCGCCTTCCCGGTCTCCGCCGAGGGACGGCTGCCGCTGGTCCGCTGGCTCGCCGGCGTCTGGGCGTACCGCACCGAGGCGGTGCTGGAGGCGTTCGAGGCGCGCGAGCCGCAGGACCGCGTGCTGATCCGCTACGAGGAGGTGCGCGAGCGTCCGGCGGAGGGGCTCGCCACCGCCTGCGACGCGCTCGGCCTCGATGACCGAAGGGCGGAGGAGATCGCCGCTCGCCACCGGTTCGAGCGGTTGCCGGAGCGAGCCCGCGGGCCGCTGCGCGAGGCGCGCAGCGCCGCCCCGGGCGGCTGGCGCGAGAACCTCTCGCCGCGCGAGCGGGCCGCGCTGCACGAGGCGCTCGGCGCGACCTTGGAGCGGGTCGGCTACCTGAGCGAGGACGAGGGCCTCGAGCCGCTCGCCGTGTAGGGGCCCGCGGCGCTCTTGCGCGAACCGGGCAGCTCGAAGGCCTTGAAGGTCAGCGGCGCCGCCGTCCGGTCGCGGACCATGCAGCGGGGGCAGTTGTCGATCCCCGCGGCGTGCATCGGGCTGTAGCCGGTGCCGCATCTCTCGCATTTGAACATGGCACCCCTCCTCTTTGAGCGTTTTTGACAGGAAGGCTCTACCCGTGCGTCCGCGACGGTTAAACCCGGTTCCGCGGGGAAGCGCGACGGCGCGGCCTCGGCGCGCTCGCCGCTCAGCACCGCCCAGGCCGTGGACGCCGGCTTGCGCCATCGCTCGCCACGCCGGCCGACCCGCCAGGAACCGTTCATGCCGAGGTGGCTGTGCAGGACGAGGCCGCCCTCGAAGGGCAGCAGCAGATGCTTGCCATGGGTCCCGACCCGTTCGAGCATCCGCCCGTCGAGTCGCGCGACCCGCGCGGCGCGACCGCGGCCGTTGCCCGCCTGCACCCGCAGCTCCTGCCCGCCGAGCGCCGCCTCGATCCGACGCCCGGCCCGCAGGATGGTGTCGCCCTCCGCCACGCGCTGGATTCAAGCGAACACGGGACGGCGGCCGGCGGATCGAAATAGGGGGCAACGGAAGGAAATGGGTATTTTCGGCCTTCCAGTACCCATTTCGTCGCCCAAATGGGCCGCAAGCACTGGCGACGGCTGCGCAGCGACTTCTGAGACGGGAGCCCGGGCGGAACCGAATCCGCCCGGGCTCCGATGACCCTTGCTACTTCTTGTGGTGCTTCTTGCCGCCGTGGCAGGCGGGGATGTTGAGCCGCAGGTTCTTCGTCCTCACCCGGCGGCTGTTCTGGGCCAGCAGGTTGAGGAAGCCGGTCGTCCGCCTCGAGCAGAGGTTCCGGGAGTTGACCAGCAGGCCCTTGTTGCCGCCCTTCATCGTCAGGATGAACTTCTTGACGGCCACATCGGGCGTCTTGTTGAACACCGTCTTCAGGCGGCCGTGCTTGGAGCTGATCACGCCGCGCAGCCGGATTGGCACCTGGCCGTGCAGGTCGACCAGCAGGTCCGGCAGTTCGTGGCTGGACGAGGTCAGGTAGACCGGGCCCTTGAGGTTGCCGGCCAGCAGCGGCGAGGTCGCCTTCGCGTGCCCGTAGATCGAGTTCTTCGGGCATTCGTCGGCGGCCAGCTGGACCCTCGTGCAGATGGTCTTGATGTGACCCTGGTCGAGGATCGTCGCCCGCGGCAGGATGAACGCCGCCCGCCGCAGGTTGGCGTCGCCGTAGCGGGCGTCGAGGATCGCCCGGAACTTCGGGTTCCTCGCCCGCCTGGTCTGGTTCTTTCCGCCGAAGATCCGGGCGTAGAACTTCGGCTTGAAGCGCAGTTTCCTGCACTGGCCGAACTGCAGCCCCTCGGTCTTCGAGACTTCCTTCCAGGCGGCCGGGTCGGCGGGGTCGCCGCCGCCGCCGAAGAGGGTCGTCTTGATCGGCAGCTTTTCGCGGCAGGTGGTCGGGTTGACGGTGAAATTGGCCCGTTCGACGAACAGGCGGATCTGACGGATGTCGAGCTTCACGCCGCCGAACACGTTCGGGATCGGGTCCGAGACGGCATGGACTTCGGCCGTTTCGGGGTCGACGTTCAGCGCCACGCGCACGACCACGTTGCCGAGGTCATACGGACCGGCGACGGCCGGAGTGATGAACGCCAGGCTCAGCGGGGCGCCCTTGTAGGGGCCCGCCAGGTAGGCGTTGCCCAGCGTGTGGAACGGACTGCCGGAGCCGGCCGCGATCTCCGCCGTGCCGACGAAGCTGCTGTTCGGGCACGCCGGGTCGGCGGTGACGCTCACCCCGGAGCGGGCTTCGGCTGCGTCGATGTTCGCCTGCGGGCAGTATTCGAGGCCCTTCAGCTTCGCCACCATGCCCGGGGGCAGGTTGACGTCGATCCGCTTCACCTCCTGGTTGCCGTTGTCCCGCACGAAGTCCATCCGGAACTTGGTGAACTGGCCCGCCTTGTACTCGGTGGGGGCCGAGGCGAAGTACGGGTCGAACGGCCGGTCGGCGAGCGTCTTCGGACAGGGCCCACCGCCCGGCAAGGTATTGAGGCTGAAGGAGAGATTCGATCCTTCGCCTGCCGGCGCTTCTTCGTTCGGCCGTGACCAGGGCACGAACCTGCCCGCTGCGGTGTGCGGCCCGCAGGTGTCGGGGCTCGTCAGCGCGCCCCTGGCGCCACCGTCGACGTGGACCTTGAACGAGTTGAACGGCGCCTGCGGGTTTTCCGGCACGACGACGGTCAGCTGACCGGTCTTGAGGTCGGGGAAGACATGCCCGACGAGTCGTACGTTGACGCCGTACCGTTCGTTGAACGCATGCAGGAAGACCCGGAACTGTTCGCCGGAGGTCGGTTCCTGGTTCTTCGGCTGGGCGACGTAGACGTCGCCGCCGAGGTGCTGGTCGAGGGCGTTCGTTTCGACGTCGATCGAACCGATTCGCGAGGACGCCGGGCACTCCACTGGTTCGTCGGTGCCGCGCTTGAACTGCGCGTCGCTGCAGGCATCGAGGCCGTTGGCGAGCGACGGGTTGATCCCGGCGCCCTCCGGCAGCGTCACCTTCGCCGTCAGCAGGTGTGAGTTGGCCCGCGTGTTGGGTTTCAGCTGATCCGGCATCCGCACGTCGACGGTCGTCGGTTCCGGAGAGTCGGTCGAGCCGCTCGAGCTGGCGTCGAGCTGGACGTTGAACGGCGCCGAAGCGCATTCGTCGGCGCCGACCGCGGTGGTGTAGCTGGCGGTGTCTTCTGCGCCGCCATGCGCTTTGACGTGAAGGATCGACGTCTGTCCACCAGCGCAGTTGCTCGGCATCGTGAGGTAGCTCCCGGCGTAGACCGGCGTGAAGTTTCCGAAGAAGACGAGGCGGGAGCCGATGATCGGCGGGTGTTCCGCGTTGGGCGTGTGGATGTCACTGATCGTGAATCTGACGTGCTGGTCCGTCGGATCCAGGTCGCCGACGATGAGCGTCGGTTCTCCGGGGGCGCTGGTGGGGAAGCCGACCATCGATGGCACGCCGTCGAACGGCACCATGTTGTAAACAGGGAGTTTCACCCGCGTATCGAGACATTTGTCCGGAACGAGGGGCGGGGGTTCATAGTCACATCCGCCGGCCGCTGGGTTTTCGGCAGCGATGGTGAGGTAGCTGAAGCCTACGAGCGAGCTGGGGGGACATTCTGGCGCCGGGACTTTGCTCAGCTGTTCAACCGTGCACTTCGTCGGCGTCGCCTCTGGATTGACTCCCAGGCCTTCCGGGGTATCGACAACGATTTCTTCGACGAACCCGTCCGGGAATCCCGTCGGGATCGACAGCGTGTTCAGCGTGAAGTCGGTAATCCCGAATGGGGGGTGGCCGGCGGCCTGCGTAAACCACTTGCCGGGCGTGCCGTCGTTGCACTGTTCCGGAGACTCCGGGATGGGGAAGAATCCTGGTTCGCCGGGCGGCCCGATTGCCGCTGGGGTGTCGACGTTTTCTTTGCACGTCACCGCTTCCCATTCGGCAATGCCAAATGCCGCCTTGGCGGGCGAAGCTCCTAATGCGAAAACGAGAAATGCGGCGGTGAGAACGAGAAGCCCCAGTGGGCCACGCTTGCTTCTCATATTGAGATTCTCCTCCAAGACGGGTTCCAAAGAACTGACTACCCGCCTCCCGCAGTTGAAAACGGTACACCATCGGATGTACGCGCTCCAAGGGGGATAACTACGGATTGGCCAACTCGGTCCAGAGGCGCTCCTCCGCCGCGGCTACTTGGTTAGCCAAAGTGTCGATCGAGCGCCAGAGGGTGGGTTTTGGCTCCCCGTGCTCGCTGGCGAGGCGCAATGCCTCGGCCAGCTCGCTCCACGCCGCTCCGGCCCGCGCGGCCAGCGGCGCCTCGGCGCGCCCGGCCTCGGCCAGGAAGCGCGAGTACATCGGCCTGAACGCGCCGCCGCCGGTGCCCCGCCGCTCGATCACCTGGTAGCCGAAGCGCGCGCACCACTGCCAGTCCTCGGCGGCTTCCGGCCAGGAGCCCGCCTCAGCGGCGAGCCGCCGCACCGCGTCGAGCCCGGAGAAGCCGGGGAACTCGGGCTCGACCATCGCCCGCGCCGCCCGCTCGATCGCCGCGGGGATCGCCTCGCGCAGGCGCTTGGGCGAGACCTCGGCGCTCGCGGTGAACATGTGGCCCGCCAGCGGGTACGCCGGATGCTCGCCGTGACGCGCCCGGTCGAGGTTCTCCAGCCGCGTCAGCTGCAGTTGCTCGAAGCCGGTGTCGGAGAGGTGCGCGTGCTCGTCGTCGTAGCCGGCGAGGACGACGGCGTGGCCGGGGAAGTGGGCCGAGTTGCCGTAGTGGTCGAGGTGGTAGAGGTCGGTGAGCAGCAGCACCGGCCGGCCGGCGTCGACCTCGGCGCGGGCAGCCTCCCAGGCCCCGTCGTCGCCGGGCTCGAAGGTGCGCAGCTCGAGCGCCGCCCCGGTCAGCTGGTCGAAGTTCTCCTCCAGCCGCGCGGTGCGCCCGTTGAACCAGCGGGTCGGCGACGCCTTTTCGATCGTCACGTAGTAGAAGCAGGCGCCGACGCCGAGCCCGAAGGCCATCTCCTCGCTGATCTCGGTGCCGTGGAAGGCGAGCAGGTTGCGCAGCGCGGTCGAGCCGCAGTGGTGGCCGGGGGTGTGGACGTAGCCGGGGACGAAGGGCACGGGCCGATTATCCTGCGCGGCCGATGCGGGAGCTCGACCTGAGGATCTTGCGCGCCATGCGCACCGCCGGCCACACGCCCGGCATCGAGTCGATCGCCAAGGCGCTCGGCAAGGCCGGCAACAACGGCGCGATCTGGTTGGGGATAGGCGTGCTGCTGGCGATCTTCGACCGCGGCAACCGCGAAGCGTGGCTGGTCTGCGCCGTCCTCGGCCCGGTTGCGATCGGGCTCAACTACGTCGTCAAGGCGATCGTCAAACGGCCGCGGCCGGTGCTCGAAGGGCTGCCGCCGCTCGGGGGGGCGCCGAGCTCGCTCAGCTTCCCGTCGGCGCATGCGACGTCGTCGTTCGCCGTGGCCACCGCGATGACCAGGGTTTCCCCCTGGGGGGCGCTCGCCTTCGCCCTCGCGTTCGCGCTGGCCCTTGGCCGCCCTTACCTGGGAATGCACTATCCCTCCGATGTCCTGGCCGGCGCCGTCCTCGGTGTCGTCCTCGGCCTGATCGTCCCGCTCTCGCTGTGAGGGGGCACGAATGAAGGTGGGAATTGTGGGACTCCCGAACGCCGGCAAGTCGACCCTGTTCAACGCGCTGACCAAGGGCGGCGCGCAGACCGGCGACTACCCGTTCACGACGATCGAGCCCAACGTGGCGATCGCCCAGGTGCCCGACGAGCGCCTGCGCCAGGTGGGGGAGACGGTCGGCAGC
>DASSBJ010000118.1:0-18741 GCA_035698885.1 Solirubrobacterales bacterium | reverse complement strand
ATTCTCAGCCGCCAAGGCCGCCCAGGAAGGCGAACGGGTTGGGCGGCAGGTCGTCGGCCATCTCCTTCCAGGTTGCCTCGACGGAGACCTCGCTGCCGGCCGGCGCCTCGCTGCGGATCCGCTCCGCCAGCGCCTTGGCGGCGTCCTCGTCGGGCGCCCCGACCAGGACGTACCTCCAGCGGTGGACCGTGGGCTGCCCCTCGTCGCGCAGGCGGTCGGCAAACGCGCCCGCCCCCTCGCGCGAGGGCAGGCTGATCCGCACCTCGTACTGGGGGCATCCCTGCTCCTCGGTCTCGCGACGTTCCCCGGCGATCCTGGCCTGATGCTCGGCGGCCCGGGCCGCGGCGTCGTCGGGCAGCGGCTCCTCGGCCGGCCTCCACTCCAGGGCGAGGGGATGCCAGCGGGTGAAGGCGACGTCCAGCTCCTCGCGATTGTCCGCCGCGTAGCGTTCGACCAGCCCTCGCGCCCGTTCCGCCTGCTCCCGGTCGCCGGCGTAGAGGAAGATCGTGGTCCCGTTGCGGGAGACGATCACGCGGTCATGGAAGGCGCTGCTGAGGTCGTGCTCCAGCTCCCGCGCGTCGAGGCGGTCGAGGAGCGCGTCCTGCGGCCCGTCCTCGCGAAAGTCGATCTGCAGGCGCCAGTCGTCGTTCATCGCCTCAGTACACCAGGGCGACCGCGAGGTAGTAGCCGATGACCACGGTGAAGAAGACCGCGTCGAGGCGGTCGAGGATGCCGCCGTGGGGGCCGAACAGGGTGCCGGTGTCCTTCTTGCCGAGGTCGCGCTTCAGCATCGACTCGAAGAGGTCGCCGACCGGAGCGATCGCGGCGACGGTGGCGCCCATGATCAGGGCGTCGGCCCCCGAGAGCCAGTCCTGGTAGAGGCCGGCGAACCAGAAGCCCATGGTGCCGATCAGGAAGCCGCCGATTAGCCCCTCGATCGTCTTGTTGGGAGAGATGCTGGGGGCGATCCGGTGGCTGCCGAACATACGGCCGGTGGCGTAGGCGGCGGTGTCGGCGACGAAGGTGCCGACGAGGACGTCGATCAGCAGGGCGGCGCCGTGGTCGGGGAGGTCGCGCAGCAGCACCGCGTGGACCAGCGGCACGCCGATCCAGACGATTCCCAGCAGCGTCACCGCGATCGAGACGGTGGCGCCGTCGCGTTCGCCGTCGCCGGCCGCGAAGGCGAACAGCAGCGGGAAGGAGGCGGCGAGGATCATCAGCACGTTGAAGGCGGTGCCGAAGTGGGCGGCGACGATCAGCGCCGCCACCACCGCGTAGGCGGGGATCGCGAGCGGTCGCGCTTCCTCGGTCATCCCCAGGTACTCGCGCAGGCAGACGGCGGCGATCGCGATCATCGCCGCGGCGAAGATGAGGCCGCCGGCGACGACGATCGCGATCGCGAAGGCGATCCACGGCAGCGCCACCAGCACTCGTTTTGCGGTCTCGCCGCGCAGGCCGCGGCGGCGGGGCTGCCGCGGCTCTCGCGCCGGTTTCCGCTCCGGCGCCGGCTCCGGCTCGAGCATCTCGTCGTCGAAGAGGTCGACGGTCATGCCCGCGCTCCGAAGCGCCGCTGGCGGGTCGAGTACTCGCCCAGGGCCTCCTCGAAGGCGGCGCGGTCGAAGTCGGGCCAGAGCTCGTCGCGGAAGACCAGCTCCGAGTAGGCGCATTGCCAGAGCAGGTAGTTGGAGACGCGCTGCTCGCCGCTGGTTCTTATGAGCAGATCGGGATCGTGCATCTCGGGCGCGTAGAGACGATTGCGGAACTCCTCCTCGGAGTCTCCCTCGAACTTTCGCGCCGCGTCGACGATCTCCGCCCGGCCGCCGTAGTTGAAGGCGACGAAGAGCGAGATCCGGTCGTTGCCCGCGGTCCTCGCCTCCGCCCGCTCCATCTTCTCCACCAGCTGCGGCGCGACGCCCTCGCGGCGGCCGAGGAAGCGCATGCGCACGCCTTCGGCGTCGAGCTCCGGCGTTTCGGCGTCGATCCGCTCGCCGAACATCCGCATCAGCCCCTCGACCTCCTCGGCCGGTCGCAGCCAGTTCTCGGTCGAGAAGGAGAAGACGGTCAGCTCCTCGATCCCCAGCTCGACCGCGTCGCGCAGGCGCGCCTTGACCACGTCGGCGCCCGCGCGGTGCCCCTCGGCGACGGGAAGCCCACGCTGCTGCGCCCAGCGCCCGTTGCCGTCGGTGATGATCGCTACGTACCGCGCGGAGGCGCTCACACCTCCAGGATCTCCTCTTCCTTCCCCTTCAGGAGCTGGTCGATCTCGGCGATCGCCTCGTCGGTCTGCCTCTGCAGCGTCGACTCGGCACGGCGCTCGTCGTCCTCGCCGGCTTCGCCTTCTTTCTTCAGCTCGCGCAGGTCGCTCATCGTGTCGCGGCGGATGTTGCGGATCGCGATCCGGCCCTCCTCGGCGACGCCGTGGACGACCTTGACCATCTCGCGGCGCCGCTCCTCGGTCAGCTCGGGGATCTGCAGGCGGATCAGGTTGCCGTCGTTGCTCGGCGTCAGGCCGACGTCGGACTCCTGGATCGCCTTCTCGATTTCGCCGATCGAGCCCTTGTCGAAGGGGGTCACGGTGAGCAGCCGGGCGTCGGAGGCGGCGACGTTGGCGAGCTGCTTCAGCGGCGTGTGCGAGCCGTAGTACTCGACCACGATGCGGTCGAGCAGGTGCGGAGAGGCGCGCCCGGTGCGCACCGTGGCGAGCTCGCCACGGCTCGAATCGACCGATTTGCGCATCCGCTCCTCGGCGTCCTTGAGCAACTCGTCGATCAGCTCCACTGCGATCCTCTCTCCGCTCTCAGGCGGGAACGCTGTCGACCAGCGTGCCCACCCTCTCGCCGCTGACGATCCTATCTATGTTCGTCTCGTCTCCCATGTTGAAGACGTAGATCGGCAGGTCGTTGTCCATGCAGAGCGAGAGCGCGGTCGAGTCCATCACCTTGAGCCCGCGCTCGATCGCGGCGCGGTGACTGATCTCGGGGATGAACTGCGCCTTCGGGTTGGTCGCCGGGTCGGAGTCGTAGACGCCCTCGACCCCGTTCTTCGCCATCAGGATCGCCTCCGCGTGAATCTCCAGCGCCCGCAGCGCCGCCGCCGTGTCGGTGGTGAAGAACGGGTTGCCGGTGCCGGCGGCGAAGATCACCACGCGCCCCTTCTCCAGGTGGCGCATCGCGCGGCGGCGGATGTAGGGCTCGGCCACCTCCTTGACGTCGATCGCCGACATCACCCGGGTGTGCTCGCCGATCTTCTCCAGCGCGTCCTGCAGCGTCAGCGCGTTGAGCACGGTCGCCAGCATGCCCATGTAGTCGCCCGTCGCCCGGTCCATCCCGTCGGCGACGCCGCGCAGGCCGCGATAGATGTTGCCGGCGCCGACGACGATCGCGACCTCGACCCCGCGCGCCCGCACCGCAGCCACCTGGCGGGCGATCCGCTCGACCTCGCCGGCGTCGGTCCCGTGCTCGCGCTGCCCCATCAGCGCCTCCCCCGAGAGCTTCAGGAGGATGCGGCTGAACTTGGGCTCGGACTCGGTCAATCGCCCTCGCCGACGCGGAAGTAGGCGAAGCGGGCGACGCGGACGTTCTCGCCGGTCTTCGCGGCGAGCTCCTGGCGCAGCTGCTCGATCGATTTCGAGTCGTGCTTGTCGGCGTTGACGTGCGGCTGGTCGAGCAGCGCGACCTCCCTCGCCCACTTGGCGAGCTGGCCCTCGACGATCTTCTCGACCACGTTGTCCGGTTTGCCTTCTTCGCGCGCCTTCTCTTCGAAGACCTTCCTCTCCGCGTCGCGCTCGCCCGCCGGGATCTGCTCGGCGGAGACGAACTGCGGCGCGGTCGCGGCCACGTGCAGCGCGACCTCGTAGGCGAACGCCCTGAAGTCCTCGTTGCGGGCGACGAAGTCGGTCTCGCACTGCACTTCGACCATCGCCCCTACCTTGTCGTTGGCGTGGATGTAGGAGGCGACCACCCCCTCCGAGGTGCCGCGCCCTTCGCGCTTGGCGGCCGAGGCCTGCCCCTTGACCCGCAACAGCTCGATCGCTCGGTCGACGTCCCCCTCGGCCTCGGAGAGCGCCGCCTTGCAATCCATCATCGCCGCCCCGGTCCGATCCCTCAAAGCCTTTACATCAGCGGCAGTGACGGTCATTTCGAGCCCTCCTCTTTGCCGGCCTCGGCGGGGGGCTGCTCGCCGGCGGCCGGGGCTTTCGCCGCATCGGCCGAACCCTTCTCCTCAGCCGTCCCTCCCGCGGGTGGCGGGGTAGGGGGAACCGCCCCTGAGGAAGCTTTAGCTACCGCAGGGGGCGGTGGGTCCCCTGCGGCGACAGGACCCGCGGGCTGCGAGGCTTGTCCCTTGGCGGCAGCCTCAGCGGCAGCTTTTTCCTGGGCAGCCTTTTTCTCCGCCGCCGCTTTCGCCGCGGCCTCCTCGGCTTCCTTGCGCGCCTTCTCTTCCTCCTCGCGCTTCTTGCGCTCTTCCTCCTCGCGTTTGCGCCGTTCCATCTCCTCCTGCAGGCGCTTTTCCTCCTGCACGCGCCAGGCCCCCGCGCCCTCCTCGATCGCGCCGCCGATCGTGCCGATGACCAGGTTGCAGGAGCGGATCGCGTCGTCGTTGCCGGGGATCACGTAGTCGACCGGGGTCGGGTCGCAGTTGGTGTCGACCAGGCCGATGATCGGGATCCGCAGCCGGGCGGCCTCGCGCACCGCGATCTCCTCGGTTTTCAGGTCGGTGACGAAGACCGCGTCGGGCAGCCGGTCCATGTCGCGCACGCCGCCGAGGTTGTACTCGAGCTTGGCGAGTTCGGCCCGCATGCGCATCTTCTCCTTGGTGGGCAGCAGCTCGAGTTTGCCCTCCTCCTCCCAGCCGGTCAGCTCGTGCAGGCGGGAGATCCGTGCGGAGATCGTGTTGAAGTTGGTCAGCAGCCCCCCCAGCCAGCGCTGGTTGACGTAGGGCATCTTGCAGCGTTCGGCCCATTCCTGGACCGGCCCGCGGGCCTGCTTCTTGGTGCCGACGAAGAGCACCGTGCCGCCGCCGCTGGCGAGCTCGCCGGAGAAGCGGCGCGCGTTCTCCAGCAGCGCCTCGGTCTGGATCAGGTCGATTATGTGGATCCCGTCCAGCTCGCCGAAGATGTAGCGGCGCATGTGCGGGTTCCAGCGACGGGTCTGGTGGCCGAAATGAACTCCGGCCTCCAGCAGCTCTTTCAGGCCTGCCTCTGGCATGTGCGAAAAGTCTCCTTGAGTTGGTGAAAGCCCCACCGGCCTCGCCGGGGACGCGTCTGGCGACGGTCAGGATCCGGTTCGGTGCGACGGGGGTCGGGTTTCGAACGGCGAATTGTAGAGCGGCCGGGCCGGTCAGGCGGCGCGGGCGGCGGCCAGAGCCGCGCTCAGGTCCGCCGGCAGCGCGGAGCGGAAGCTCAGCCGCTCTCCCGTCCGCGGATGGACGAAGGCGAGCCGCTGGGCGTGCAGGAACTGCCGCCGGAGTCCGTACTTCTCGCTGCCGCCGTAAATCGAGTCGCCGACCAGGGGGTGGCCGATCGCGCCGAAGTGGGCGCGGATCTGGTGCGTGCGGCCGGTCTCCAGCTTCACCTCGAGGTAGCTGTCGGCGGCCAGCAGCTCGAGCACCTCGAAATGAGTGCGGGCGCCGCGCGAGGCGGCGCCGGAGACGGCCATGCGGTGGCGTTGCTTGGAGGCGCGGCCGATCGGGGCGTCGATCGTCCCCGTGCGCGAGGAGACGCGCCCTTCGGCCAGCGCCAGGTAGACGCGCTCGACCTCGCGCCGCCGCACCAGCTCCTGCAGCGCCGCGTGGGTCGCGTCGTCGCGGGCGACGACGAGCAACCCGCTCGTCTCCTTGTCGAGCCGGTGCACGATCCCCGGACGCTCGGGGTCGGCGCCGCCACCGAGGATCTCCGCCAGCTCGTCGACCAGGGTCGGGCCGCGGTGGGAGGGCGCCGGGTGGACGACGAGGCCGGCCGGCTTCTCGACCACCGCGAGCTGCTCGTCGATGTGGACGATGCGCAGGTCGGTCATCGCTCGCCCGTCCCGCGCATGTAGCTGAGCGCGAGCACGACGATTCCGAGCGTGATCGCCACATCGGCGAGGTTGAAGGGCGGCCAGCTCAGCACGTCGACGAAGTCGGTGACGGCGTCGGCCCGCACCCTGTCGATCAGGTTGCCGAGCGCGCCGCCGGCGAGCAGGCCGACCGCGACCCACATCCAGGGCCGGCCGGGTTCGCGGGCGAAGAGCGCGACGACGAAGACGAGCGCGGCGAGCGTCAGCGCGACGAGCGCGATCCCGCCGCCGCTGGCCAGGCCGAAGGCGACGCCGCTGTTGTGAGCGAGGGTCAGTTCGAGCGGCCCGAGCGCCCGCAGGTGCTCGCCCGGGACCAGATTGGCCTCGATCGCCGCCTTGGCGCCCTGGTCGAGGGCGATCACGAGCAGGCCGAGCGCGCCCGCGCGCAGCCAGGCACGCCGCGCGACGCTCACCCGGAGATCAGGCCGACGACGATCGCCCGCAGGACGTAGAGGACGACGATTCCCACCATCGGGCTCAGGTCGAGCCCGAAGCCGCCGCCCCCGATCGGCGGCAGGATACGGCGGAAGAGGTTGAGGTAGGGGTCGGTGGTCTGCGAGACGAAGTCGAGCACGGCGCGCAGGGCCGGGTTGTAGGGCATGCGCGGGATCCACGACATCAGCACCCGGATCAGGATCAGGATGATGTAGACGAGGAACAGCGCCGCGACGTAGTCGGCGACGTCCTGGCGGGCGATTGCGAAGGCCAGGCTCATCCGCGCATCCTCTCCAGCGAGGCGCGTACCGCCGCGGCGAATGCCTCCGCCGCTCCCGCGCCGGCGAGCGCCTCCAGCCCCGCCTCGGTGCTGCCGCCCGGCGAAGCGACCGAGTCCCGCACGTCGAGCGGGTCACGTCTGCGCAGCAGCTCTCCGGTGCCGACCAGCGTCTCGACCACCAGCTCCCGCGCCAGCTCGCCGTCGAGACCCGCCTCCGCCCCCGCCTCGGCGAGCGCCTCGACCGCCAGCGCGAAGTAAGCGGGCGAGCAGCCCATCACCGCCGTGGCGGCGTCGAACTCCGCGTCGTCCAGGTCCTCGACGCGCCCGAGCCCCGCCAACGCGCGCCGCATGTCCGGCGACAGACTCCCCGAGGTGCAAAGGACCCCGCACCCGACTTCAACTGCAAGGTTCGGCATCGCCCGGCCAACTTCCGCTTCGGGGAACGCCCGCCGCAAGGTTTCCAGCGAAGTCGCCCCCAGCAGCGAGACGATGGCTTTCGCCGCACCCAGCTCCAGCGCGACCTGCTCGAGCTTCGCCGGCTTCACGGCCAGCACGATCACGTCCGCTCGCTTGGCCAGCTCAGCGTTCAGCCCGACCGCCTCGCCCCCCACTTCCCTCGCCAGCTCGGCCGCCCGCCCCGAGCCGGAATCCGTGAACAGCATCGACTCAAGCTTGCCCATCCACCCGCGAGCCATAGCTGCGGCCATATTGCCCGAGCCGACGAATCCGACGATCACGCTCGGGACCCTAACCATCCCGTGAAGGGGAAGTCCTCGCGCTACGACTGGTTGAAGAAGCCTTTGTCGAGCAGCCGCGCCTTCTCCTCGGCGGATACCTCGACGTTGCGCGGGGTCAGCAGGAAGATCTTCTCGGCGATCCGCTGCATGCCGCCGTCCAGCGAGTAGGTGAGGCCGGAGCAGAAGTCGATCATCCGCTTGGAGAGCTCGTGGTCGGTGGTCTGCAGATTGAGGATCACCGGCACCGAGCGCTTGAACTGGTCGGCGACCTGCTGGGCGTCGTTGAAGTTGCGCGGGATGACGAGGTGGACTTTGACGTCGGAGTCGCCGTCGACGGGGCGCAGCGTGCGCGTGCGCGTCGCCGAGATCGGCTCGTCGTCGGCGAAGATGTCGTCGATCTCGTCGCGGCGCGAGCGGCGCGAGGTCGGCAGCCGCCGCACCTGGCCGGACTCCCGGCGGGCCTCGATTTCCTCTTCGGAGGTCTCCAAGAAGTCCTCCTCGTACTCGGGGCCGTAGTCGTGCTCTTCGGCGAGGCCGAAGTAGACCAACGCTTTATGCCAGGTGTCTCTTAATGCCATGTTGGCGCTCTTTCTGCCCGAATCGGCCGATTCCTCCACCGATTATGGCTGCTGTCACACATAGAGGGCGGTTCCCAGGCGAATGATCGTCGCCCCCTCCTCGACCGCGACCGGCCAGTCCTGTGAGGTTCCCATCGAGAGTCGGGCCAGGCCGTGCTCGGCCGCGAGCTCGGCGAGGCGGGCGAAATGCGGCCGCGAGTCCTCGGCGTCGGCGCTGAACGGGGGCATCGTCATCAGGCCGGAGACGCGCACCGGGCAGTGGGCGATGAAATCGCCGAGCCGCTGCGGAGCGATGCCCCCCTTGCCGTGCTCGCCGGCGACGTTGACCTCGACCAGGACCTCGGTGTCCGAGTCCCCATGGCGACCGAGCTGCTCCAGGGCAGAGTCCGACGCCACCGAGTGGATCAGCCGGCAGATCGGCAGCAGGCGCTTGACCTTGCGGCTCTGCAGGTTGCCGATGAAGTCCCAGGCGAAGGCGTCGCCCCAGCGCTCGTGCTTGGCCTCCAGATCCTGCTGGCGGTTCTCGCCGACCAGCTCGACGCCGGCCTCGGCGAGGGCGCCGAGCTCCTCCAGCGGCACGTACTTGACCGCGGCGAGGATCTCGACCTCGGCGCCGGCGCGTTCGCGCACACGCTCGAGGTTGGCGGCGATCTTCGCCGGCTCGAGGCCGTGGATCAGGCCGGGCATCAGGACTCCTCCGCCGCCGCTTCGAGGGCGACCGTCAGCTCCTCGTCGCGCCCGTCGAGCTCGCCGTCGAGCTTGCGGCTCAGGGCCCGCTGGAGCCCGCGGCCGAGCGCCGGCCCCTGCGGGACGCCGGCCGCGATCAGGTCGTCGCCGTCGATCTCGAGCCGCACGTGGCGCCACCGCTCGAGGTAGCGGTCGAGCCACTCGGCGCCCAGCGCGCGGGCGAGCAGCAGCTCGACGGCATCGCGCCCGTTGGCCAGCTCGACCGCCCGCGACGGCCTGTCGGGGCTCTCATGCGCGAGCGCCTCCTCGCCGCCAGCAGGGCCGGCGGCCGCCGCCAGCAGGGCGGCGTCGCGCGGCGCCGTTCCGCTCCAGGGCGGTGCGGCGAGCAGCTCGTCGACCGATGCGGCCAGCGCCAGCCCGCCTGGCCGCGGCTCGATCAGCCCCCAGTCGGCGAGCAGTTCGAACCCTCGCACCGCCTCATCCTCCCCGGCGAGGCGCAACAGCTCGCTGCGCCGGCGGTCGGCGGAGACCGTCTCCAGGTCGGCGCTTCGCAGCAGCTCCTCCGTGCGCGGCTCGAGCCCGAAGCCGAAGCGCGCCGCATAGCGGGCGGCGCGCACCGCCCGCGTCGGGTCGTCCGCGAATGAGCGCTCGTGCAGGGCGCGGAGCAGGCCCGCCTCGAGGTCCGCCGCGCCGCCGAAGGGGTCGACCGGCGCAGGCTCGCCGCGCAGCGGCAGGGCGATCGCGTTGATCGTGAAGTCGCGCCGCGCCAGGTCGGTCTCGATGTCCGCCGCGGGCTCGACCTCGGGCAGGGCGCCGGGGCGGGCGTAGGTCTCGCTGCGGGCGGTCGCGATGTCGATCTCGTGCCCGTCGAGCGTCGCCTTCGCGGTGGCGAAGCGCTCGTGCTCGACCGGATCGGCGCCGAGCCGCGCGGCCAGCGCCGCGGCATCGCCGACGACGACCAGGTCGACGTCGGACCGCGGGAGGCCGAGCAGCAGGTCGCGCACCGCGCCGCCGACCAGGTAGACGGGATCCTCGCTGGCGGCTCGCACGGCGTTGAGCTCCGGGTGCTCGCGCCGCAGCGCCTCGCCGATGTCCTCGATCGCCCTCACGCGCCTCGCCATCCCTATCGCATTCGCGGTCTACTGGCGAACCGGGATGCCGGCCGAGGCGAGCTGCCGCTTGGCGTCCTTCACCCGGTAGGTCCCGTAGTGGAAGATCGAGGCGCAGAGCACAGCGTCGGCGTGGCCCTCGGCGATCGCCTCGCTGAGGTGCTCGAGCCTGCCGGCGCCGCCGGAGGCGATCACCGGCACGGGGACCGCGTCGGCGACCGCGCGAGTGAGCTCGAGGTCGTAGCCGTCGGTGGATCCGTCGCGGTCCATGCTGGTCAAGAGGATCTCCCCCGCCCCGCGCTCGACCGCCTCTTTGGCCCAGGAGACGGCGTCGCGGCCGTCGACCTTCTTGCGACCGCCGTTCACGTAGACGTCCCAGCTCCGATCGCCAAACCAGTTCGGCGGCGCCGAGCAGGTGGGGGACGCCCCCGCCGGCGCCGGCGCCTTCGCATCGATCGCGATCACCACGCACTGGGCGCCGAAGTGGTCCGCCAGCTCGGTCAGCAGCTGCGGCCGGACAAGCGCGGAGGAGTTGACCGAGACCTTGTCGGCGCCGGCGTCGAGCACCGCCTGGGCGTCCTCGACCGAGCGGATGCCGCCGCCGATCGTGAACGGGATGAAGACGTTGTCCGCGGTCCGGCGCGCCAGCTCGACGATCGTCTCGCGCTTTTCGTGCGAGGCCGTGATGTCGAGGAAGACGAGCTCGTCGGCGCCCTCGGCGTCGTACCGTTCGGCCAGCTCGACCGGATCGCCGGCGTCGCGCAGGTCGACGAAGTTGGTGCCCTTGACGACGCGACCGGCGTCTACGTCGAGGCAGGGGATGACACGTTTCAGGACCATCTCAGGAGCGTAGAGCGGCGATCGCCTCGGCCACCGTGAATCGCCGCTCGTAGAGGGCACGGCCGACGATCGCGCCGTCAAGGGCTGGGAGCGAGCTCGAGAGGGATGTGAGGTGGGCGAGGGTGCCTACGCCGCCAGAAGCGATCACGGCGGCGGTGGTGGCGGCTGCGATTTCGCCTAGTTGGTCGACAGCGGGGCCCTGCATGGTGCCGTCGACTTCGATTGCCGTGCATAGGAACCGTTCAACCCCACGGCGGCTGAGCTCGGCAACTGCATCTACGGCCTCCACGTCGCTGCTCTCGGCCCAGCCCGAGAGGGAGACCTTGCCATCGCGGGTGTCGATAGAGACAACGATGCGGTCGGCATAGGCATCAACCATCGCCTGCAAGAAGTCCGGGTCGCGCAGCGCTGCGGTTCCGATCACCGCTCGCCGGGCATTTGCACCCTCAAGCACGGCTCTAACCGATTCGTCGTCTCGCAGGCCGCCGCCGACCTGAATCGGGCACTCGACCGCGGCGGCGATGCGCTGGATGGCGTCGAGGTTCCGCGGCTCGCCCGCCTTGGCGCCGTCCAGATCCACCACGTGCAGGAACTCGGCGCCTTCGCCGGCCCAGCGCTTCGCCGCGTCGACCGGGTCGGCGTCGTAGGTCGTCTCGCGGGCGTAGTCGCCTTCCAGCAGGCGCACCGCCTGGCCGCCGCGGATGTCGATCGCCGGGTAGAGGATCACGCCGCTGCGGGCGCCGCGACGCAGATCCCGGCGAAGTTGGAGAGCAGGCGCAGGCCGGCGCTGCTCGACTTCTCGGGGTGGAATTGGACGCCGAAGAGGTTGCCGCGCTCCGCCGCGCAGGCGAAGCGGGCCCCGTAGGCGGCGCTGCCGAGCAGGTCCTCGGCCGCCGTGCTCGGCGCGAAGGAGTGCACGAAGTAGAACGGCGTCTCGCCGGCGATTCCCTCGACCAGCCGCGAGGGCTTCTCCCAGCGCACCGGCGACCAGCCGATGTGCGGCACCTTGAGCCCGGGCGCATCGAGCTCGGCGACGCCGCCGGGCAGCAGCCCGATGCCGTCCGCCCCGCCCAGCTCGGTGGTCGAGTCGAAGAGCAGCTGCAGGCCGAGGCAGATGCCGAGCACCGGCACGCCGGCCCCGAGCCGCTCGCGGGTCAGCTCGTCGAGGCCGAGCTCGCGCACTCGCCGCATCGCCTTCGGAAAGGCGCCGACTCCGGGCAGCACCAGCCCGTCGGCGGCGCGGATCGCCTCCGGCTCGCTGGAGATCGTCGCCGTGGCGCCGACGTGCTCGAGCGCCTTCTCGACCGAGCGCAGGTTGCCCATCCCGTAGTCCAAGATGCAGATGCGCGTCGTCATTCGCTCAGCGTCCCCTTGGTCGAGGGCACGCCGGGCTCCTCGGGGTCGAGGGATACGGCGACCCGCAGGGCGCGGGCGAAGGCCTTGAAGCAGGCCTCGATCATGTGGTGGACGTTGCTGCCGTAGCGGACCGAGACGTGCAGGGTCAGCTTCGCCCCGTTGGCGACGGCGCGGAAGAACTCCTCGGCCAGCTCGGAATCGAAGCCGGCGATCGCCGTCGGCGGCAGCTCGGCGTCGAACACGCACAGCGGCCTGCCCGAGATGTCGATCGCGCACTCGGCCAGCGACTCGTCCATCGGCACGACCGCCGAGCCGTAGCGGCGGATGCCGGCGCGGTCGCCGAGCGCCTCGTCGAGCGCCTGGCCGAGCACGATGCCGACGTCCTCGACGGTGTGGTGGGCGCCCGTCTCCAGGTCCCCCTCGGCGTTCACCGTCAGCCCGAGCTTGCCGTGGCGGGCGAGCAGGTCGAGCATGTGGTCGAGGAAGCCGACGCCGGTCACGGCGCTTGAATTGGCGCCGCCGTCGAGGTCGAGGCTCAGCTTCACCTCGGTCTCGCCGGTCGTCCGCGCTCTGCTTGCCGTTCTGCTCATGATCGATCGTCCTCGACCCTAATCATCGCCGACTCGCCGTGAACGGGGAAGCCCTCGGCTTTCGCGATCGTGCTCACGTGCGGTGCGAGCTTCGCCGCGGCCTCGCGCGGGACCTGCACGGTGGCGATCCTGCGGCGGAAGACGTCGGGGCCGAGCGGTCCGGAGAAGCGACCCGCGCCGCCGGTCGGCAGCACGTGGTTGGAGCCGGCGACGTAGTCGCCGAAGGCGGTTGCGCTGTGGCGGCCGGCGAACACGCAGCCGGCGGTCGTCACCCGGTCGGCGAGCGGCACCGCGTCCTGCTCGAGCAGCTCGAGGTGCTCGGGCGCGAAGGCGTTGGCCAGGTCGATCGCGACGCTCAGGTCGGGGACCCGAATGAGCGCCAGCGGCGCGTCGCCGACTCCCGGTCGCTCGCCGGCGCGCCGCTCGGTCGCCCTCGCAACCGCGTCAAGCACGGCCTGCTCGACCGCGACGGCGATCAGCGGCCCGTCTCCCCCGTGCTCGGCCTGGGCGCAGAGGTCGAGCGCCGCCCACTCGGGATCGGTGTCGTGTCCCGCCACCAGCATCAGCTCGGAAGGGCCCGCCAGCGAGTCGATGCCGACCGTGCCGCTGACCATTCGCTTGGCCTCGCGCACCCAGGCGTTGCCGGGTCCCGCGATCACGTCCACCGGCTCGATCGACTCGCTGCCGTAGGCCAGCGCGAAGATCGCCTGCGCGCCCCCCAGCGCGTGGACCTCGTCGACCTCGCAGAGTGCGGCCGTGGCGAGGACGAGCGGATCGATCTCCCCGTCGGGCCCCGGCGGCGTCGCCAGGGCGATTCGCTCGACGCCGGCCACCCGCGCGGGCACGACGCCCATCAGCACGCTCGACGGATAGGCCGCCCGGCCGCCCGGCGCGTATATGCCCGCGGCGCCTACGGGGACCTCGCGCAGCCCGACCGACTGCCCTTGAGGCAGCGAGACCCTGGTCGGCGCGCTCGCGATCTGCGCTGAGGCGACGGCGCGCACGTTGGCGATCGCCAGTTCCAGCGCCTTGCGCAATCCGTCGTCGAGGCGATCGAGCGCCCCTTCGAGCTTCTCCGGTGGGACGCTCAGCCGCAGGGACTCAGCGGTTCGCTCGGTCGCGTCGAAGCGGGCGGTCAGCGCCAGCAGCTCCGCGTCCCCACCGGTTTCGACGCCGTGCGCGATCTTGTGAATCGAGCCCCGCTCGACCCGCGGAGCGGCATCGGCGGTCCAGTTGCGGATCCGCTCCGCCGTCTCGGCGGCGCCGAGCCACTCGAAGGCCCGCGGCCTCATCCGGAGGTCGCCTCGCGCAACCGCCCCATCAAGCGGTCGATCTCGGCCGCCCGCAGCTTGTGCGCGACCCGATTCGCGATCAACCTCGCAGTGCACTCGACGATCTCCTCGCGCACCTCGAGATCGTTCTCCTCCAGCGTGCGGCCGGTGGCGACGAGGTCGACGATGCCGTCGGCGAGGCCGACCAGCGGCGCCAGCTCGATCGAGCCCTTGACCTCGATCGTCTCCGCCTGGCGTCCCGTCGACTCGAAGTAGCGCTCGGCGATGCGCGGGTACTTGGTCGCGATTCGCATCAGGCCGAGTCGTCGCTGCGACTCCCCCAGCCGCTCGTCGCCCTTGCGGCCGGCGAGCACCATCCGACAGCGCCCGTAGCCGAGGTCGAGCAGCTCGTAGACCATGCGGTCGCTCTGCTCGAGCAGCACGTCCTTGCCGGTGATGCCGACGTCGGCGGCGCCGGACTCGACGTAGGTCGGCACGTCCGACGGTCGCATCGTGACCAGCGTTATCTCCTCCCCGGGGAAGATCAGCGCCCGCGACTCGGCGCGCACCGCCACGGTGTCGACTCCCGCCGCGTCGAGCGCGTCGAGGGTGCCGCCGAGCAGCGCGCCGCGCGGCACCGCCAGCTTCAGCGGCCCCTCGGCCTTCGCCTCCGCGGTCCCGGCGACCTCGATGCTCATGCCGGCCCCCCTCGTCGCGACTCCTCCTCCATCTGGGCGATGTGGACGCGCTCCAGGTAGAGCGCGAAGCCTGCCGCGGGCAGGTCGACGCCGAAGCGCTTCAGCAGGCCGTCGTAGCGCCCGCCGCCGCCGAGCACGTGGCCGAGCGCCGGGTCGTAGACCTCGAGGATCGCGCCGCTGTAGTAGCCGAGGTGGCGCAGCAGGCCGAGGTCGAGCTGCACGCGCCCGGCGACGCCGCGGGCCTCGAGCGCTTCGAAGGTCTCGCCGAGGCGGGCGATTGCCCGCTCGACCGCGTTGCCGCCGATCTCGCGGGCGCGCTCGAGCACCTCGCGGCCGCCGCGCAGCTGCGAGAGGGCGACGCAGGTGGCCACCTCCTCCTCGCCGATCCCCGCCCGCTTCAGCTCCTCCTCGACGCCGACCAGGTCGTGCATCTCGAGCCGGGTGAGGATCGCGTCGCGCGGCTCGCCCTCGACCTGGAGCTCTGTGAGCAGCTGGCGGTAGAGGTCGGCGTCGCCGAGCCCGATCACCGCCCGGTCGAGACCGGCGGCGTCGAGCGCCGCCTCGAGCACCTCGACGACCTCGACCGTGCCCTGCGGCGCCGGCGCCCCGATCAGCTCGACCCCGGCCTGGGCGAACTCGCGCATCTGGCCGCGCTGCGGCCGCACGGCGCGGAAGGCGTTGGCGAGGTAGCAGAAGCGCAGCGGCCCCTCCGAGTCGGCGTAGCGCGAGGCGACCAGGCGGGCGATCGGCACGGTCATGTCGGAGCGCAGCGCCAGCAGGTCGCCGCGCTCGTCGAAGAAGCGGTAGGCGGAGCCGGCGGCGCGGCCGTCGCCGCGCGCCAGGACCTCGTCGTACTCGATCGCGGGCGTCGCCACCTCGCCGTAGCCGCGGCCCTCGAAGGCCTCGATCAGCGAGAGGTGCAGGCGGCGCAGCTCCCGCATCTCGTCGGGCAGGATGTCCCTGGTTCCTGGGGGGATCGGGTGGATCACGCGCCTGACCTTACGAGAGTGGGCGCGGAAAGCCTTCTACGCGGGGATCTCCGCAGAAACCCGTTCGATCCGGGCCCCGAGCCCGCGCAGCCGCTCGTCGATCGCCTCGTAGCCGCGGTCGATCTGCCGGATGTTGCCGATCTCCGAGCTGCCCTCGGCCGCGAGCGCCGCGATGAGCATCGCCATTCCGGCCCTGATGTCGGGGCTCTCGACGCGCTCGCCGTGAAGCCGGCTCGGACCGCTGACGATCGCCCGGTGGGGATCGCAGAGCGTTATCCGAGCGCCCATCGCAACCAGCTTGTCGACGAAGAAGAGGCGGTTCTCGAACATCTTCTCGAAGATCAGGATCTCGCCCTCGGCCTGCGTGGCGAGCGCCAGGGCGATCGAGGTCAGGTCGGCCGGGAAGGCCGGCCAGGGGCCGTCCTCGATCTTCGGAATCGCGTCGCCGACGTCGGCCTTGACCCGCAGTCGCTGGCCGGGGGCGACGATCACGTCCTCCCCCTCGACCTGCGATTCGAGCCCGAGCCGGCGGAACTGCCGCCGCACCATCAGCAGGTCGGCCGGCGCCGCGTCGCGGATCCGCAGCTCGCCGCCCGTCGCCGCCGCCAGGGCCATGAAGCTGCCGACCTCGATGTGGTCGGGCGAGATCGTGTGCTCGGCCCCGCGGAGCCGGTCGCGGCCGTGCACGGTCATCACGTTGGAGCCGATCCCGCCGACCTCCGCCCCCATCGCGCTGAGCAGCCGGGCGAGGTCCTGGACGTGCGGCTCGCAGGCGGCGTTGGAGATCGTCGTCGGCCCGGGCGTCAACGCCGCCGCCATCAGCGCGTTCTCGGTGCCCATCACCGACGGCTCGTCCATGAAGATCGCGCAGGGGCGCAGCCCGCCGCCCGGCGCCCTCAGCTCGATCCAGCGCCCCCCGTCGACCGCGGCGCCGAGGTCGGCGAAGGCGTCGAGGTGGGCGTCGAGCCGGCGGCGGCCGATGAAGTCGCCGCCGGGCGGCGGCATGCGCGCCTCGCCGAAGCGGGCCAACAGCGGGCCGGCGAGCAGAAACGAAGCGCGGATCTGCTTGGAAAGCTCCTCGTCCACGGCGACGTCGGACACCGCGCCGGCGCAGAGGCGCAGGCTGTTGTCGCCGACCCACTCGGTCTCGACCCCGAGCCGCTCGAGCAGCGCGATCTGCGCCTCCGTGTCGCGGATTCGCGGCAGGCGGTGCAGCAGCAGCTCCTCCTCGGTCAGCAGGCAGGCGGCGAGGATCGGCAGGGCCGCGTTCTTGTTGCCCGCGGGCGTCAGCTCTCCCGAGAGCGGCACGCCTCCGTCGATGACGAACTTCTCCATGTTGCGGCTAGGGTACTGCGCAATGGGACGGGGCTGGAAGATTCTGATCGCGGTCGTCGTGGCTCTGCTCGTGCTGATCGGGGTCAACGCCCTGGTCACCGGGGCGGAAACGAAGCGCGCAGACGTAAGCGAGCCGGGCGGCAGGATCGTCAGCCTGCCGGGCGGCGATCTGCAGGTGGTCGAACGGGGGCCGCGAGACGGCAGCCCGATCGTCCTGATCCACTGCTTCACCTGCGCGATCGACTGGTGGGACGGGATGATCCCGCGCCTCGCCCGCGACCACCGCGTGATCGCGATCGACCTGCTCGGCCACGGCGGCTCGGAAAAGCCCTCCTCCGGCTACTCGATTCCCAACCAAGCGGATCTCGTCGCCGGCGTGCTCGGGCGGCTTGGCGTGCGCGAGGCCGAGGTCGTCGGCCACTCGCTCGGCGGCAGCGTGGTTACGGCGTTGGCTGAACGCTCGCCGCAGCTGGTCAGCCGCGTGGTGATCGTCGACACCGGCGCCACGCACGAGAACGGCGACCTGGGCCTGCTCGCCAAGCTCGTCTTCGTGCCGGTGATCGGCGACGCGCTTTGGCGCCTGAAGACCGATTCCGTCACCCGCAAGGGACTCGAGGTCGCCTTCGCCCCCGGCTTCGACGTGCCCGACACGTTCGTCGAAGACGTCAACGCGATGACCTACACCGCGTACGACCGCTCGCCCCGCGACTCGAAGGACTACAGCGACGAAGAGAACCTCGCGGAGCGGATGCGCGAAAGCGGCAAGCCGCTGCTGGTGATCATGGGCGCCGAGGAGCAGATCGTCGACGACCCCGCGGCCCGCCTGGCCGAATACCGGCGCATCTATCCGGGCACGCGGACGAAGCTGATCGAGGGCGCCGGCCACTCGCCGAACGTCGAGAAGCCGGCCCAGACCGCCGCCCTCGTGCTCGCCTTCGATCAAGGTAAAACCCCTGCAAATCAGGCTAAACCCAGGGGCGCCGTGCAAGCCGGCGTGCAGAATCCCGATGGCGTCCGACCGCGTCCGTAGATTCGAACCTATGTTCGATACGAAAAAGACCTTCAGCACGCGGGCGGCCGACGCCGCCGACCTGGTGATCGACTTCGCGACCCTGGGCGAGTACGGCCTCGAGCCCGTCGATGCCGGACGACCGAGTTGCGAGGCGCGGCGCCGCGGCTCTCGCCGCAGCGCCGGCACCTGGAGCGCCGCGATCGATCGCTTCGCGACGCAGAATTAAGAACCGGCGGCGACCTACTCTCCCAGGGGGTTGCCCCCCAAGTACCATCGGCGCTGAAAGGCTTAACTGCTCTGTTCGGAATGGGAAGAGGTGTTTCCCTTTCGCTATGCGCCACCGGAGATTTTGCGAGACCGCCCACGGCGGGCCCTGAAAACTGCACAAGACCAAGAGGGTAAGAAAAAACATCCGTCAAGCCCTCGACCCATTAGTACCGGTCGGCTGAGCGCATCGCTGCGCTTGCACCGCCGGCCTATCAACCTGGTGGTCTACCAGGGGTCTTACTCCCTCGAAGGGATGGGAGAGCTCATCTCGAGGACGGCTTCCCGCTTAGATGCCTTCAGCGGTTATCCGTTCCGTGCGTAGCTAACCTGCGGTGCCCTTGGCAGGACAACAGATACACCAGCGGCACGTTCATCCCGGTCCTCTCGTACTAGGGATGACTCCTCTCAACTCTCCAACGCCCACAGCAGATAGGGACCGAACTGTCTCACGACGTTCTGAACCCAGCTCGCGTACCGCTTTAATGGGCGAACAGCCCAACCCTT
>DASSBJ010000117.1:0-5861 GCA_035698885.1 Solirubrobacterales bacterium | reverse complement strand
GTCGACGCCCTGGTCGGCGAAGACCTCGCCACCCGGGTCGAGGACCCCGACGACCGGCGCGTGCGCCGGGTCGGGATCACCGCGAAGGGCAAGCAGCTGGTCGACACGCTGCTCGTCGTCCGCCAGGCGGGCCTCGAGGCGTTCGCCGAGAGCCTCAGCGCCGCGCAGCGGCGCAAGCTCGACGCAGCGATCGACTCGCTGATGGACCGGGAGGACATCGCCGAGACCTACGAGCATTTGAAGGGAGTCAAGTCTTGACCCGTTACCGCCACCTGATCACCGACGACAACCGCAAGTGGTGGACGCTCGGTGCGATGTGCTTCGCCCTGTTCATGATCATGCTCGACAACACGGTCGTCAACGTCGCCCTGCCGTCGATCCAGCGCGACCTGAACGCCTCGATCTCCGGCCTCGAGTGGACGATCAACGGCTACACGCTTTCCTTCGCCGTGCTGCTGGCGACCGGCGGACGGCTCGGCGACATCTTCGGCCGCCGCCGCATGTTCCTCGCCGGCGTCGTCATCTTCGCCCTCTCCTCGGCGACCGCCGGCTTCGCCCAGGGCCCGACCGACCTGGTGCTGAGCCGCGTCGTGCAGGGGGTCGGCGCGGCGCTGATGATGCCGGGCACGCTCTCGATCATCACCGACGCCTTCCCGGCGCACGAGCGCGGCAAGGCGATGGGCACCTGGGCCGGCGTCTCGGCCCTGGCGCTGGCCGTCGGCCCGGTGCTCGGCGGCTTCCTCACCGAGCACGTCAGCTGGCGGGCGATCTTCTACCTCAACATCCCGGTCGCGATCGGTGCCGTCACGGCGACCCTGTTCGCCGTGCGCGAGTCGCGCGACACCAGCGTCGGCCGCGAGGTCGACTACCTCGGCGTGGCGACGCTGACCGGTTCGCTGACCGCGCTCGTGCTCGCGCTGGTCGAGGGCAACGCCTGGGGCTGGACCTCGCCCGCGATCGTCGGCCTGCTGGCCGGCTCGGTGTTGGGGGCGATCGCCTTCGTCGCGGTCGAGAACCGGGTCAAGGCGCCGATGGTCGAGTTCCGCTTCTTCAGCGACCGCAACTTCCTCGGCGCGGTGGTCGTGGCGCTGATCATCACCTTCGCGATGATGGGCGTCTTCTTCTTCCTCGCCCTCTACATGCAGGACATCCTCCGCTACTCGCCGCTCGAGGCGGGTGTGCGCTTCCTGCCCTCGACCCTGATGATCGTCGGCGTCGCGCCGGTGGCCGGCAGGCTCGCGGACCGCTTCGGCCCGCGCTGGCTGATCGTCGCCGGGCTCTCGATCCTCACGCTCTCGCTGTGGACCTTCACCCACATCGCGGTCGACTCCGGCTACCTCGACCTGCTGCCCGGCTTCATGCTGCTCGGGATCGGCATCGCGCTGACGATGTCGCCGATGACCAGCGCGGCGATGAACGCGGTCTCGGTGCAGAAAGCCGGCGTCGCCTCGGGCGTGCTCTCGATGTTCCGCATGGTCGGCGGCAGCCTCGGCGTCGCCGTGACCGGGGCGATCTTCCAGGCGTCGGTCAGCGGCGGGACCTTCGAGACCGCGAACCCGCAGCAGTTCGTCGAAGGGCTGAGCAACGCGATGTGGGTCTCGGCCGCGGTGACCGTGCTCGGCGCCCTGATCGCCGCCGTCGCTATCACCGTGCGGCCGAAGAGCGTCGGCGCCGAGGTGGCGGAGGCAGAGGCGAGCCCCGGCGGCGAGCAGCTGGCGGGGTCGCTAGCCCTCACGAAGCGGAGGAAAAGCTTGGAAAGAGTCGAGGTCGAGGTGGGGGAGCGTTTCGACCTCCACCCTGCCGAGGACTGAGATCGTGTCCCGATTCGAGCGCTCGATCTCGGACGGTTCGTCTGACCAGGGCGTGAGCACGACCTTTGCTGCCTCGAGCCCGGCGGCGCGGGCCGCCTCGAGGGTCAGCAGCGTGTGGTTGATCGTGCCGAGGCCGGGGGAGGCGGCGACGACGAGCGGCAGGCCGAGGTCGACGGCGAAGTCGCGCACGAGGTAGTCGCGCGCGAGCGGCACCAGCAGCCCGCCGACCCCCTCGCAGACCAGCGTCTCGGCCCCGTCCGCCGCGGCGCGCGCTCCCTCCAGCAGCCGCTCGCGCGAGATCTCCTCGCCGGCGAGCGACGCCGCCAGGTGCGGCGACATCGCCGGGCCGTAGCGATAGGGCGCCACCTCCTCGTCAGCCTGCGAGCTCCCGGCAGCGTCGCGAAGCACCACATGATCCGGCCGATGGGCCGAAAAGCGGGCTCCGGCTTCGGTTTTCGGCCCGTCGGCGGGGGGGTAGTCGTCGAGGCCGGTGACCGCGGGCTTGAAGACGGCGACCCGCTTGCCTTCGCCCGCCAGCCTGCGGGCGATCGAGGCCGCGACGACCGTCTTGCCGACGTCGGTCCCCGTCCCCGTTACGAAGACTCCCCGCACCTGAACTCAGGCGGCCGCCGCCAGCGCTGTGCCGGGCCGCCCGGCGAGGCCCAGCTCGCGGGCGGCGGTGCCTGCCTCGCGCGCCGCCTCGCGCAGCTCGGCCTCCTCGTGCGTCGCCATCGCGCTGAAGCGCAGGCGCGAGGAGCCGGCGGGGACGGTGGGCGGGCGGATGCCCTGGGCGAAGACGCCGCGCTCGAGCAGGCGCTCGCAGAGCGCCATCGCCGGCTCGGCTTCGCCGACCGCGAGCGGCACGATCTGGCTCTCGCCGCCGCCGGCCTCGAGCCCCTCGGCGCGCAGGCCCTCGCGCAGCGCCGCCGCGTTGGCGCGCAGGCGGAGCACCCGCGCCGGCTCGGCCTCCAGCAGCTCCAGCGAGGCCAGCGCGGCGGCGACGGCGGGCGGCGGCAGCGCGGTCGAGAAGACGAACGAGCGCGCCGTGTTCAGCAGGTACTCGCGCAGCTCGGCGCTCGCGCAGGCGTAGGCGCCGTAGGAGCCGAGCGCCTTGCCCAGCGTGCCGACGACAAGGTCGACCTCGCCTGCCAGCCCGGCGGCGGCGACTGAGCCGCGCCCTCCGGGGCCGAGCGCGCCGGTCGCGTGCGCCTCGTCGACCATCAGCCGGCAGCCGTGCTCGCGCGCCAGCCGCGCCAGGTCGTCCAGCGGCGCCACGTCGCCGTCCATCGAGAAGACGCCGTCGCTGACGATCAGCGAGCCGCGCCCGCCCGCCTCGCGCAGCCCCCAGGCGAGGTGCTCCGCGTCGCAGTGGCGATAGACGAAGGTCTCGGCGCGGGCCAGCCGGCAGCCGTCGACGATGCTGGCGGGGTTCAGCTCGTCGGAGAAGACGACCGTGCCGCGCCCCGCCAGCGCCGAGATCGTCCCCACGTTCGCCAGGTAGCCGGAGCCGAAGAGCAGCGCCGACTCGTAGCCCTTGAACGCCGCCAGCCGCTCCTCCAGCCGCCGGTGCGGCTCCATGTTGCCGCAGATCAGCCGCGAGGCGCCGGCGCCGGCGCCCCATTCGAGCGCCGCCTCGGCCGCCGCCTCGCGCACCCGCGGGTGGACGGCGAGGCCGAGGTAGTCGTTCGAGCAGAGCAGCAGCACCGGCCGGCCGTCGAGCTGCACGCGCGGCCCCTGGGCGCCTTCGACCAGCCGCAGCCGGCGGCGGAGCCCGCTCTCGCGAAGCTCCTCCAGCCGCTCCGCGACGTCGCTCATGCGGCCGTCGGGCGCGCCGGGTACGGCGGGGGCTTCTTCGTCTTCTTGATCACGCGCAGCTGCGTCGAGGGGTCCCAGAAGGTCGCTTCGTCCTGCCTGTCGATCAGCTCGTCGATCGGCGTCTCCGGCGTCTCGCCGTCGAGCCAGCCGGAGCGGTTGTCGGGCCGTGGGTTGGCGCCGTTGTCGGACTGCCGCGCCACGTTCAGCCCCAGCTCCTCGAACATCGCCCGGTCGTCCTCCGGCTCGGCGCCCAGGGTGGTCAGGAAGTTGCCCATCATCACGCCGTTGAGCCCCGCCTTGACCGCCAGCGGCTGCAGCTCGCCGAGGTTCTCGACCCGGCCGCCGCAGAGGCGGAAGAGGGCGCCGGGGATGATCAGGCGGAAGATCGCCACCGACTTGACGACCTCCCAGGGGTCCATCAGCGGCCGCTCGCCGAACTTCGTCCCCTCGCGCGGGTTGAGCAGGTTGATCGGCACCGAGGTCGGCTCCAGCTCGGCCAGCTCGAAGGCCATCTCGACCCGCTGCCGCGGCGACTCGCCGAGGTTGAGGATGCCGCCGACGCAGGTCTCCAGCCCGGCCTCCTTGACCGCGTCGATCGTCCGCAGCCGGCCCTCGTAGCGGACCGTGGTCGAGACCTCCGGGTAGTAGGAGCGCGAGGACTCGACGTTGTGGTGGACGCGCTGGATGCCCGCCTCGCGCAGGCGCTTGGCGCGATCGCCCGACATGTGGCCGATCGAGGCGCAGCGCTTCAGGTTGGTGTGCTCGGAGACGAGCTTGGCGCCCTCGACGATCTTCTCGAAGTCGCGTTTGGAGAGCCCCTGGCCCTGGGTCACCATGCAGAAGCGGTGCGCGCCCGCCGCCTCGGCCGCCTTCGCGTGCTCGAGGATCTGCTCGGGCTCCATCATCGCGTGCATCGGCGTGTCCGCCTCGGCGTAGCGCGACTGGGCGCAGAAGCCGCAGTCCTCGGCGCAGCCGCCCGACTTCGCGTTGACCAGCGAGCACATGTCGGTGGAGTCGCCGAAGTTCTCCCGGCGCACGGCCCAGGCGCGCTCGACCAGCTCGCCGATCTCCTCGTGGTCGCTCAGCTCGCCGAGCGCCAGCGCTTCCTCGAATGAGATCAGGGGCTGCATTCGGGCGCAAGGCTAGGAGTCGGCCCGGACGTAGGGCGGCACTTCCTGCGGCCGCGTTCGCTATTTGTCTCGCTATGCGCGACAAACAGCGAACGGGCTCGGTGGGGCGCAGGCGGGTCTTCCTCGCGGTCGCCGCTGCGCTGGCGGCCGGCGCCTTCGCCTTCGGGGCGTCGCTGGGCGACGGAGCGCCGCCGCGCCCGGCGGTGGCCAGCACGCTCGGCGTGTCGCGCCTCGCCGGCCAGCGAATCGTGCTCGGCTTCCCGGGGACGCATCCGCCGGCGGCGGTCAGGCGGATGATCCGCGCCGGCGAGCTCGCCGGCGTCATCCTCTTCGCCGACAACCTTCCCGGCCGCGCCGCCGGGCGCCGGCTGATTCGTCGCCTGCAGGCGATCCGGCGCCCGCCCGGCCTGCGCGACCCGCTGCTCGTTATGACCGACCAGGAGGGCGGCCTGGTCAAGCGGATCGGCGGCGCGCCGACGGCGTCGGCGCGCACGATGGGCGCCCGCGGCGCCGCCTTCAGCCGCGACCAGGGCCGTCGCACCGCCGCCAACCTGCGCGACGTCGGCATCGACGTCGACCTCGCTCCCGTGCTCGACGTCGCCCGTCCCGGCGGCGCGATCGCCGAAGCCGACCGCGGCTTCGGCTCGACCGCGGCGCGCGTCGCCGCGACGGCCGTGCCCTTCGCCGCGGCGCTGCAGGCCGGCGGCGTCGCGGCGACCGCCAAGCACTTCCCGGGGCTCGGCGACGCCCGCATCAGCACCGACGACGCGGTGCAGCGCATCGGCCTCTCCAAGCGCACCCTGCGCCAGGTCGACGAGGCTCCCTATCGCAGCTTCGTCGCCGCCGGCGGCGACATGGTCATGCTCAGCACGGCGATCTACCCGGCTCTGGCCGACCGCCCCGCCGCCTTCGCGCCGGCGATCGCCACCGGCGAGCTGCGCCGGCGCCTCGGCTTCCAGGGCGTCTCGATCACCGACGCGCTCGACACCGTCTCCGTCCACGCCTTCGGCGGCGCCGCCAAGGTGGCCCGCGCCGCCGCCGCGGCGGGAGCCGACCTGCTCCTCTACACCGACCCGGCCGAAGCCGCCAAGGCCCACCGAGCCCT
>DASSBJ010000116.1:0-6102 GCA_035698885.1 Solirubrobacterales bacterium | reverse complement strand
CGACTTCGACGTGATCCACCTCTCCGGCCGGCGCGACTTCGAGATCCTGGAGGAGCGGCTGGCGGCGGCGCCGCACAACCAGCGCTACACGCTGCTCGCATACGAGCCTGGCCTCGGCGACTGCCTCGCCGCCTGCGATCTAGTCCTCGGACGCTCGGGCGGTTCGATCTTCGAGCTCACCGCGGCCGGCCGTCCGGCCGTCCTCGTGCCCTACCCCCACGCAGCCGCCGGCCACCAGGAGAGCAACGCCGCCTGGATGGCCGCCGCAGGCGCGGCGGCGACGATCCGCGACGAGGAGCTCGAGCCGGGGCGGCTGGCGACCGAGATCGGGGCGATCCTGCATGACGACGCCCGCCTGGCGGCGATGGCGGCGGCCTCGGCCGGCCTGGCGATGCCCGACGCCGCGCGCCGCATTGCCGACGAGGTCGTGGCGGCGGTGCGGTCGTGAGCGGCTGGGCCGAGAGGCGGCTGCACTTCGTCGGCATCGGCGGCGCCGGGATGAGCGGCTTGGCGCTGGTCTGCGCCCAGCTCGGCGCCGCGGTCAGCGGCAGCGACCGCGACGACTCCTCTTATATGGAGCGGCTGCGGCTCGCGGGGCTCGAGCCCGTCGTCGGCCACGACGCCGCCAACCTGCCGGCGGGCGCCGAGGTGATCGTCTCGACCGCGATCGCCGCCGACAACCCGGAGCTGGCGCTGGCCCGCGAGCGCGGCCTCGTCGTCCGCCACCGCGGCGAGCTGCTGGCCGAGCTCTGCGCCGAGAAGCGGCTGATCGCCGTCGCCGGCACGCACGGCAAGACGACGACGACCGCGATGCTCGCCTGGGCGCTGCGCAAGCTCGGCGCCGACCCGGCCTTCTTCGTCGGCGGCGAGGTCCCCGGGCTCGGTCCGCAGGGCGCGACGGCGAACGCCGGCTGGGGGGCGGGGGAGTGGGCGATTGCCGAGGCCGACGAGAGCGACGCCAGCCTGCTCGACCTGAAGCCCGAGATCGCGGTCGTCACCAACATCGAGATGGACCACCACTCGCGCTGGGGCTCGATCGCCGAGCTGCGGGCCGCCTTTGCGCGGTTCGCCGAGGGCGCGACGCTCGCCGAGTTCGACCGCGACTCGCCGGGGCCGGACGTGCTGAAGCTCGCGGTGCCGGGACGGCACAACCTGCTCAACGCCCGCGCGGCGCTCGCCGCGGCCGGGGTCGCCGGGTTCGACCTCGAAGCCCTCGCCGACGCGCTCGGCGACTTCCCCGGCGTACACCGCAGGCTCGAGCTGAAGGGAGAACGGGAAGGGGCACGCCTATATGACGACTACGCGCACCATCCGACGGAGGTCCGCGCGGCCCTGGAGGCGCTGCGGGAGATGGAGCCGGCGCGCCTCGTCGTCGCCTTTCAGCCGCACCTCTACTCGCGCACCAGGGCGCTCGCCGAGCAGTTCGGCGCGGCGCTGGCGCTCGCCGACGAAGCGATCGTGCTCGACGTCTACCCGGCGCGCGAGCAGCCGGTCGGCGAGCTGGCCGGGGTCAGCGGCCTCGACGTGGCGCGCGCCGCCAGCGACCGGATGGGCGGCCGAGCGACGATCTGGGCGCCGACGCTGGAGCGGGCGCAGGCGGCGCTGAGCCCTCGGCTCGGGGCCGGCGTGATCGCCGCGACGATCGGCGCCGGCGACGTCTTCCAGGTGGGCGAGGCGCTGCTCGCGGAGGGGGCTCGGTGACCGGCGCGCCAAGCGGCGTCGAGCGGGACTTCCCGCTCGCTCGCCTGACCACCGTCCGCACCGGCGGCGCCGCCGACTGGTTCGCGCGGCCGGTGGGTGCGGAGCAGCTGGTCGAGCTGCTGGCCTGGGCTGCCGGGGAGGGGCTGGAGATCGGAGCGGTCGGCTCCGGCTCGAACCTGCTGGTCGCCGACGAGGGCTTTCGCGGCCTGGCGCTGAAGCTCGACGGCGAGCTGGCGACGGTCGAGCGCGATGGCGAGCGGCTGCTCTGCGGCGGTGGCGCCCGGCTTCCCTCGGCCGCTGCGAAGGCCGCCGGCTGGGGCCTCGCCGGCCTCGAGTTCGGCGTCAACATCCCCGGAACCGTCGGCGGCGCCGTGCGGATGAACGCCAACGCCTACGGCGGCCGGCTCGCCGGGGTGCTCGAGTGGGTCGAGGTGTGCACCGCCGCCGGAGTGGAGTGCCGGGCCCCCGAGGGGCTCGGCTTCGCCTACCGGCGCTCGAACCTGCGAGCGGGCGAAGTCGTCGCCCGCGCCGCCTTCATGCTCGAGGCCGCCGATCCGGCAGCTGTCAAGGCGACGATGTCCGCCATGCGCGAGCGACGTCACGAGGCGCAGCCCTCGGGGATCAAGACCTTCGGCTCGACCTTCAAGAACCCGGAGGACGAGCGGGCCCAGGGGCGCACCGCGGGGCAGCTGCTCGAGGCCGCCGGATGCGGCGGGCTGCAGGTCGGCGGCGCGCGCTTCTCGCCCAAGCACGCGAACTTCGTCGAGAACGCCGGTGAGGCGACGACCGCCGACGTGGTCGCGCTGATGGCCGCCGGACGTCGCCGCGTGCACGAGCGCTTCGGCGTCGTGCTCGAGCCCGAGGTGCAGACGCTGGGCGCCGTTCGCCCGCCGGAGGACTGGGAGCTGTGAGGCGCCGGCTGCTCGCCGCGCTCGGCGCGGTCCTCCTGGTCGCCGCCGCCTACTGGTTCCTGGTTCGCGACACGACGGTGGAGCCGACGGTGCGGATCCCCCGTGCGACGGCGACGATCGGCTCGGGCTCCAACGCGATTGCGGTCGGCCCGCGGGGCCGGCTGCTCGGTTGGCTGCCGCTCTCCCAGGAAGGCCGGCTGCCCTCGCTGCCGCTATCCGAACCGCCGAGCAACGGCCAGCTTGCCGGCCCGGTGCTCGAGCAGGCCCGGGTGCTCGGCGCCGCGCCGCCGGCCTTCCGTCCCTATGTCGAGAGCAGCCATTACGGCGAAAGCGGGGTCGACGTGAAGCTGCGCTCGGGGGTCGAACTGCGCTTCGGCGACGCCTCGCAGGCGAGAAGGAAGTGGAGGGCCGCGGCGGCGGTGCTCGCCGACCCCGGCGTGACCGCGCTCGATTATGTAGACCTGAGCGCGCCTGGCAAGGCCGCCGTGGGCGGCTCTGGGCATACGCTTCCGCCTCTGGAATGAACCCTCGACCTCAGGGTTAGAGTCGCCAAAGTCTCAGGTAAGCGTAGAGGGTTGGCGCTTGCACGATGTCTCCCGAGCGTTTGACAGAGGGCGGAAAATGCCCTACGTTGAGCGCAATTTCCGTGGTAGCGGCGAAGGGTGGGACCCTCAAGCATCGCTGAAGCCTCGGACGGAAAAAGGGCTCAACTCAAGATGGAATCCACTTATCTGGCTGTGATCAAGGTCGTCGGCGCCGGCGGCGGCGGCACCAATGCGGTCAGCCGCATGGTCGACGCGGGCATCCGCGGCGTCGAGTTCGTCGCCGTCAACACCGACGCGCAGGCGCTCCAGGCCTGCGACGCCGACATCAAGCTCTCGATCGGCCAGGAGCTGACCCGTGGCCTCGGCGCGGGGGGCAACCCCGAGGTCGGGGCGGGCGCGGCGGCGGAGAGCCGCGACGAGATCAAGGAGGCGCTGAAGGGGGCCGACATGGTCTTCGTCACCGCCGGCGAGGGCGGCGGCACCGGCACCGGCTCGGCGCCGATCATCGCCGAGATCGCCAAGGAGGAGATCGGCGCGCTGACCGTCGGCGCGGTGACCAAGCCATTCGAGTTCGAGGGCAAACGACGCATGCAGCAGGCGCTCGAGGGGATCGAGAAGCTGCGCAACAACGTCGACACCCTGATCATCGTCCCCAACGAGAAGCTGCTGCAGGCAGTCGAGCGGCGCACCAGCGTGCTCGAGGCGTTCCGCCAGGCGGACGACATCCTGCGCCAGGGCGTGCAGGGGATCACCGACCTGATCACGATCCCCGGCCTGATCAACCTCGACTTCGCCGACGTGCGCACGATCATGCGCGACGCCGGCTCGGCGCTGATGGGCGTCGGCGCCGCCTCCGGCGAGACGCGCGCGGTCGACGCCGCCAAGGCGGCCGTCACCTCGCCGCTGATCGAGGAGTCGATCAAGGGCGCCACCGGGATGCTGCTGAACATCACCGGGCCCGAGGACCTCGGCCTGTTCGAGGTCAACGAGGCGGCCCAGCTCGTCCAGGCGGAAGCCGACGACAACGCCAACATCATCTTCGGCTCGGTCGTCGATCAGTCGATGCGCGACGAGGTTCGCGTCACCGTGATCGCCACCGGCTTCGAGGGCTTCGAGCTGCTGGCCCGCTCGCCGCAGCGCGTGCGTCGTCGCTACGAGAGCCGCGGGCCGCGGATCTCCGCCGAGGACACGGATATCCGCAAACTGCGGGTGTCGGACGACGACATCGACGTGCCTGGATTTTTGAAGGAATAGGCCGAGGCGGGGCGTCGGGAGTCCCTTCCCAGGCCGCGTTCGCGGGAGTTCCTGCGAAGGGACTCCCGACGCCCCTCGTGGGCGCGTCGCAGTCAATAGCCTTGCGCGTCGATGAGGACGCCCTTGTATGAGCTCCATTTGGAGGCCGGCGCGAAGATGGTCGATTTCGCCGGCTGGGAGATGCCTGTCACCTATGAGGGGGTGCGGGAGGAGCACATGGCGGTGCGCACACACGCCGGGGTGTTCGACGTCTCGCACATGGGCGAGGTCGAGGTCGAGGGGCCGGGTGCGCTGGCCCTCCTGCAGCGCCTGCTCTCCAACGACGTCGCCGCGATCGCCCTCGGCGGCGCCCAGTACTCGTGCCTCTGCGCCGAGGACGGCGGCGTGCTGGACGATCTCTTCGCCTACCGCCTGGGCGGCGACCGCTACCTGATCGTCACCAACTCGGCCAACCACGCGGCCGACCTCGCCTGGCTGGGGCGCTGGAGCCGCGGCTTCGACGTCGCCGTGCGCGACGTCGCCGACCGCTACGCGATGCTCGCCGTGCAGGGGCCGCACGCACGCGCCGTCGCCGGCCGCCTGCTGGCGATCGAGCCGCCGCCGCGGATGCGGGTCGCGGCCGAGCGGGTCGGCGGGCGCCCGGCGCTCGTCTGCGGCACCGGCTACACCGGCGAGGAAGGGCTGGAGCTGCTGATCGACCCCGAGGTCGCGCCCGCGGTCTGGGCCGAGCTGCTCGACGCCGGCGTCGTCCCCTGCGGGCTCGGCGCCCGCGACACGCTGCGGCTCGAGGCCTGCTTCCACCTGCACGGCAACGACCTGACGCCGCAGCGCAACCCGATCGAGGCCGGGCTCGGCTGGTGCTGCAAGGAGGCGACGGGGTTCGTCGGCGCCGAAACGGTAGCCCGGGCGCGCGCCGAGGGCACGGCCGAACGGCTGGCGCCGTTCAAGCTCGAGGGCGTCGGGATCCCGCGCCAGGGGAACCCGGTGATGCTCGGCGAGGAGGCCGTCGGCACGGTGACCAGCGGCAGCTTCTCGCCCTCGCTGGAGCTCGGCGTCGGCATGGCCTACCTGCGCAGCGAGCTCGCCGAGCCGGGCAGCGAGGTCGAGATCGACGTGAGGGGCAAGCGGCGCCCCGCCCGTATAGCTTCCAAGCCCCTGTACGCGAGTCCCTCCCGGAAGGAGAGATAGGCGTGGCCGACGCGAGCTACCCCGAGGAACTGCTGTACCACCCCGAGCACGACTGGGCCCAGGTCGACGGCGAGCGGGCGACCTTCGGCATCACCTGGTACGCGCAGGACAGCCTCGGCGAGGTCGTCTTCTACGACCCGCCGGAGGTCGGCGCGCAGGTCAGCAAGGACTCGCCCTACGCCGAGGTCGAGTCGGTGAAGGCGGTCTCCGACGTGATCGCGCCGCTCTCCGGCGAGGTCACCGCGGTCAACGACGCGCTCGCCGACGCGCCCGAGCAGATCAACGAGGACCCCTACGGCGCGGGATGGCTGATCAAGGTCAAGCTGACCTCGCCCGACGAGGTCGAGACGCTCCTCGGCGCCGCGGAATACCGCAAGCTGCTCGAAAATCTGTAGCCGGGCCAGGCCGGTCCGTTCCCTAGCCTTAGCCGGGTGAGTCGCTACACCTCCGCCACCCCCGAGGACCGCGCCGCGATGCTGGCGGCGATCGGCGTCGACTCGGTC
>DASSBJ010000115.1:0-6695 GCA_035698885.1 Solirubrobacterales bacterium | reverse complement strand
CGTCTCGCTGGCCGGCCTGTGGATGGTCGACAACCAGGCGCTGCGCTCGATGGCGCTGGGCGCGATGACCGTGGTCGCGATCTCGATCCTCGCCGCGACGACCCTGCTGCCGGCGCTGATCGCGATGCTCGGCGACCGCGTCCTGCCGGGCGGGGTGGTGGCGACGATTCTTGGCTGGGCCAAGCGACCGCTTCAGGGTAGGCGCGCCACGCCCGGACGCGGAAGCGAGAGCCGGTCCATATCTGATTCTCCTGGCTCTCGCGAGAGCAGAGGACGTGGCGCAATTGATTCTGCCTTCTGGGTTGCCTGGACGTCGAGGGTCATGGCGCATCCGTGGCGGGCCGTGATCGGGGTCAGCGCCGCCCTGCTCTTCCTCGCGATTCCGGTCCTCTCGCTCGACACCGGGACCGAGCCGCTGCTCCAGTTCCCCAGGCAGAGCGACGTGCGGATCGGCAACGAACTGGCCTCCGCGCAGGTGGGCGGCGGGACCGACCCGGTGCAGCTCGTCGCCTCCTTCGACGCGCGCGCCGGCGCGCGCGAACGTCGCGCCGCGACCGCCGCCTTCGCGCGGCGCCTGGAAGCGACCCCGGGCGTCGCCTCCGTCGCCCCGCCGGCCTTTGCCAGGGACGCGGTGCTGCTCGAAGCGACCCCCACGGCGCCGAGCGAGTCCGACGCCGCGATCGCCCTGGTCGAGCGGCTGCGCGACCCGATCGTCCCGTCGACCGCCCTGGCGCGGATAGCCACCGTCAACGTCGGCGGCGAAACCGCCCGCGGCGATGACGTGCGCACTCTCATCAGCGGCTCGATGTGGAAGATCGTCCTCTTCGTCCTCGCGCTCAGCTTCCTCGTGCTGATGGCGATGCTGCGCTCGCTGCTGCTGCCGCTGAAGGCGGTGCTGATGAACCTGCTCTCGATCGGCGCCGCCTTCGGGGTGCTCGTCGCGATCTTCCAGTGGGGCTGGCTCGACAGCCTGCTCGGCTTCGAAAGCCAGGCGGCGCTCGACACGATCAACGTGCCGCTGATCTTCGCCGTCGTCTTCGGGCTCTCGATGGACTACGAGGTCTTCCTCATGTCGCGGATCCGCGAGCGCTACATGGAGCACGGCGACAACGAGCGCGCCGTCGCGGAGGGGCTCTCGACCAGCGCCCGCACGATCTCCTCGGCCGCGCTGATAATGACCTGCGTCTTCGCCGTCTTCGTGCTCACCGGCGTCCCCTCGATCAAGGAGCTCGGCCTCGGCTGCGCCGTCGCGATCGCGCTCGACGCCACGCTCGTGCGCCTGGTGCTGGTGCCCGCGGCGATGAAGCTGCTCGGCGACTGGAACTGGTGGATGCCCTCCTGGCTCGATCGCCTGCTGCCGGATTTCTCCTTTGAGGCGGGCATCCACGAGCCCGACCCCGCCAAGGCCTAATACGCTTCTCCGCATGAGCGACGAGATCGCCTTCGCCGGAGCGGCGAAGCAGGCGGAGATGGTGCGCGCGGGCGAGGTCTCGCCGCGCGAGCTCGTGCAGCTCTGCCTCGAGCGGATCGAGCGCCTCGATCCGCGCCTCAACTCCTTCCGCGTCGTGCTCGGCGAGCGGGCGCTGCTCGAGGCCGACCAGGCGGAAGCGCGGCTGAAGGGCGGCGACGAGCGGCCGCTGCTCGGCGTGCCGATCGCGCTCAAGGACGAAGTCGACCTCGCCGGCGAGCTGACGACGCGCGGCACCGACGCCTTCCCCGACCCGGCGCCGGCGGACTCGGAGATGGTCAGGCGGCTGCGCGAGGCAGGCGCGATCGTGGTCGGCAAGACGCTGCTGCCCGAGCTGGCGATCTGCGGCTTCACCGAGTCGGCGACCTACGGGGTGACGCGCAATCCGTGGAACCCGCAGCGCACGCCGGGCGGATCGAGCGGCGGCAGCGCCGCGGCGGTGGCTGCCGGGCTGGTGCCGGTCGCCTCGGCCTCCGACGGCGCCGGCTCGATCCGCATCCCGGCGGCGAGCTGCGGCCTCTTCGGCCTCAAGCCGCAGCGCGGCCGGGTGCCGATGCTGCCGCACCTCGAGCACTGGAACGGGCTCTCGGCCAACGGCTGCGTCAGCCGCTCGGTGCTCGACACGGCGCTGTGGCTCGACGTCGTCAGCGGCGGCTCGCCGGAGCCGGGCGCCCCCCCGCCGCCACAGCGACCCTTCGTCGAGGCCGCCAAGTCGCCCCCCGGAGCGCTGCGGATCGCCCACTCGACGGCGCTGCCGCGGGCGCTCGCGCCGCCGACCGTGTCCGCCGAGGCCAGGCGGGCGGTCGCCGACACAGCCGAGCTGCTCGGCTCGCTCGGTCACGAGCTCTCCCAGCGCGATCCCGAGTGGGGCGGAATCGGAAACAACACGGTCCCGCGCTATCTGCACGGGATCGCCGAAGACGTCGAGCGGGTGCCGCTGCCCGAGCGGCTCGAAAGGCGCACCCGGGCGATGGGCAGGTTGGGCGGCGCGATCCCGCAGGGGCTGTTCGAGCGCGCCCGCCGCGCCGAGCAGGCCGACGCCGCGCGGGTCAACGCGATCTTCGACTCCTGCGACGTGCTGATGACCCCGGTGATGGGCGGCACGGCGCTGCCGGTGCGCCGCTGGGAGGGTCGCGGCGCGCTCTGGACGCTGCTCGGGATGAGCCGCTTCTACCCCTACTGCATCCCCTGGAACCACCTCGGCAACCCGGCGATGTCGGTGCCGGCCGGCTTCGCCGCCGACGGCATGCCGCTTGCGGTGCAGATAATCGGCCGCCCCGGCGACGAGGCCACGCTGCTCTCGCTAGCCGCTCAGCTCGAGGCGGAGAGACCGTGGGCGGACCGACGCCCGCCGGTCTCCTAGCGGAAAACCTTTCTCATACGCGCCACCTCGCGCAGCTTGCCGCGCGGCCGGATGCGGCGCGTGAGGATCATCTTCAGCGGATTCGCGTCCGGCTTGCCCATCGAGACGAAGTCGCGCCAGCTCGCCTCGATCGTCAGCGTCGGGTTGGGCGCTTCGCCCGGCTCGGCGCGGGTCGAGCCGTTGTCGAGCACCAGATGCCACGGATCGGCGTCGTCGAAGCGGTACTGGTAGACGAGCGGCGAGCCGTTCGCCGCGGCCGGATCGGCGACGCGGGTGACGATGTCGAAGTAGAGGCGCTGGATCTCGGGCGAGGCGTCGGGGGTGGGGCCGTCGGGCGGTCCCAGCACGCCGGCCTCCATCAGCTTCACCTGGCGCGCCGCGACTTCCTCCGCCGACGCCTGGGGATCGAAGGGGAAGACACCGGGCGGCATCTCCTCCGTCGGGTAGCCGATCGTGCGCCAGCGCTGGCGGATCAGTTTGAGGCCGAAGGCGAAGATCTCCTCGAGCGTGAAGCCGTAGCACTCGGTGTACTCGCGGTCCATCCCCGGCGGGTAGAAGACGGCCGGTCCGTAGGGCAGCGTCTCGCGCAGCAGCTCGACGACGGCGGCGCGATTCTCCTCCCAGCCCGGCGCCCCTTCGGCGAGCAGCTCGGAGAGCACCTTGACGCCGAAGCCGATATGCCGCTGCTCGTCGCGCGAGACGTTGCCCATCCCCTCGCTGAAGCCCGGCATCGTTTCCTTGGAGGCGAAGAAGTCCTCGATGAAATGCTGTCCCGGCTGGGCGAGGCTGCCCTCGACGATCAGGTGGTAGAGGGTGATCGCCTGCGCGTACTTGGGCAGCGAGCGGTCCTTGCGCAGCTCCTCCGCCATCCGGTCGAGCCGGTCGAAGACGCCGCGGTAGCCCCAGTTGAGCTGCGGCATCGTCGCCGAGAGGGTCTGCTCGATCGAGTCGCCGCCGACCCCGATCACCTCCTTGAAGAAGCGATGGAAGAAGATCGAGTGGCGGACCTCGTCGACCTGCTGGGTGGCGAGGAAGTAGGACTGCTCCTCGGTCGGCGCGGCGGTGACGTAGGGGGCCAGCGTGTCGGCCACCCGGTCCTCGCCGTAGTAGAACATCGAGTAGATCCACATCGCCGAGCGCCGCTGGATCTCGCTCAGCGCCTCCCAGCCCGCCCGGTCGGCGGAGAAGTCGAGGTCGTAGGCGCTCCAGTTCCCCTGCTCCCAGCGCTTGTAGAGGTCCTCGTAGGTGACGTTGTCCATCAGGTTCTGGGAGGCGACGCTCATAGTGCTCCTTCTTGCAGGGGGCGGACTGCCGCGCAGCTTACCGTGAAACTGGCTGGTCAGCCAGTTTGGCCGGCGCCTCGATCTCGCGCTTGAGGATCTTGCCGGTCGGGCCCTTGGGCAGCTCGTCGACGAACCAGACGAGGCGCGGGTACTTGTAGGCGGCGATGCGGTCCTTGACGTAGGCGCTGACCTCCTCGGGGGAGAGCCGCTCGCCCTCGAGGAGGACGACGGCGGCGCCGATCTCCTCTCCCCACTCGTCGTGCGGAACGCCGACCACGGCCGCTTCGCGGATCTTCGGGTGCTCGTAGAGGACCTCCTCGACCTCGCGCGGGTAGACGTTGTAGCCGCCGCGGATGATCAGGTCCTTCTTGCGGTCGACGATGAAGAAGTAGCCGTCCTCGTCGACGCGGGCCATGTCGCCGCTGTGGAACCAGCCGCCGCGCATCGCCTCGGCGGTCGCCTCGGGGCGCTGCCAGTAGCCCTTCATGACGTTGTGGCCGCGGATCACGATCTCGCCGACCTCGCCCTGCGCCACCTCCGCGTCGTTCTCGTCGACGAGCTTCATCTCGACGCCCTCGATCGGGGTCCCGATCGAGCCGGGCTTGCGCTCGCGGTCGGGGTGGTTGGAGCTGGCCACCGGCGAGGTCTCCGAGAGCCCGTAGCCCTCCATCACCTTCGCTCCGAAGGCGTCTTCGAAGCCGCGCAGGACCTCGACCGGCATCGAGGCGCCGCCGGTGATGCAGGTGCGCAGCGCCGCCGTGTCGAAGCGCTCGCGTTCGGGCTCGTGCAGCAGCGCGCCGAACATCGTCGGCACGCCGTAGAAGTGGGTGACCCGGTCGCGCTGCATCGTCGCCAGCGCCTCGCCGGGCTCGAATTTGGGCACCAGGGTGAGGCAGGCGCCGGCCGCGATCGAGGCGTTCATCGCCACGGTCTGGCCGAAGGAGTGGAAGAGGGGGAGGGAGCCGAGGACGACGTCGCCGGGTCCGACCTCGCAGGTCGTGCGGCGCGAGACGTCGGCGTTGCGGGCGAGGTTGGCGTGGGTCAACTCCGCACCCTTCGGCTTGCCGGTCGTGCCCGAGGTGTAGAGGATCACGGCGGTGTCGTCGTCGGCGGTCTCGACCACGTCCGCTGCCGGCTCGTAGCCGGCGAGCAGTTCGGCGAAGGCGGCGGCCTCGATCTCGATCGCCTCGGCGCCCGCGTCGGCGGCGCCGGCCTCGGCCTCGGCGGCGAATCCGTGCCAGGCGAGCAGCAGCTTCGCCCCTGAGTCCTCGAGGTAGAAGGCGATCTCGCGGCGCTTCAGCAGGACGTTCATCGGCACGACGATGCCGCCGGCGCGCAGCACGCCGTAGTAGGCGACCGGGAACTCGGGCACGTTGGGCAGCATCACCCCGACCCGGTCGCCCACATCGAGCCCTTTCTCTAGCAGCAGCGTCGCCAGGCGGGCGCTGCGCTCGTCGAGCTCGCCGTAGCTCAGCTCGACCTCGCCGAGCCGGACCGCCGGCGCCTCCGGCGCGCGCTCGGCGCCGGCGGTCAGCAGCGATGCGAGGTTGAGGCCCACCGGGCTCGCTACGGCTTGGTGTAGTGGTGGACGGGGAACTCCTTGATGTCAGGCGGGCCGGCGGGAGCTTGGTCGCCCAGCGACTGGATCGCCCCCATCAGGCGGTCGGCCTGGAAGGCGTCGAACTGCTCGCGCGACTCCCAGGCGTCGATGATCCCCCAGCCGTCGTCGACCGGGCCCGCCATATGGAAGATCAGCCCGTCGGGTGGGTTGGCGTCGACGTCCATCTTGGCGTGGATCGCTTCGTACATCTCCCGCGTGCCACCGGCCATCTTGATTCTGAGTCCGACTGCCATCTTCTTCCTCCTTCGTGTTTCCCCACCCGCAGCGAGCATAGTTCGGTAGGGTCCGGGCCGCAATGCGGAGGCTGATCCTGATCGTCGGGGTGTGCGCGGGGCTGCTCGTCGCCGGCTGCGGGGGGAGCGACAGCTCCTCCAGCGAATCGACCGCCGCGAGCGGCGAAACCACCGCTGCCGAATCCGCGGGCGGGGAAAAGACCAAGCCCAAGGTCACGGTGCCGAAGGGCGCGCCGCCGAAGAAGCTCGAGATCGAGGAAATCGAAGCGGGTAGCGGCGCCGAAGCGAAGTCGGGCGACGAAGTGACCGTCCAGTACGTCGGCGTCGGCTTCAAGACCGGCGAAGAATTCGACTCCTCCTGGAGCCGCAACGAACCGTTCAGCTTCACGCTCGGCGCGGGCGAAGTGATCCCCGGCTGGGACCAGGGGGTCGAAGGGATGAAGGTCGGCGGCCGCCGCGAGCTGATCATCCCACCCGAACTCGCCTACGGCGAAGCCGGGGCGCCCCCCGCGATCGGTCCGAACGAAACTCTCGTGTTCGTGATCGACCTGCTTGAAGTCGGCTAGCTCGACCGTCCTCGAAGAGCGCGGCGCCCTGCACCTGGTGCACAGCGAGGACTACCCGTGGCTACAGGCAGCGCCTGCCGGCCAGGGTCAGGAAGGCGCTCGGCCCCGACGCGGCGATCCTCACTCTGATCGCCTCTCTACATAGGCCGGTTCCGCGGAAC
>DASSBJ010000114.1:0-2681 GCA_035698885.1 Solirubrobacterales bacterium | reverse complement strand
CGATTTTCTCCAATGAGGTCGACAACGGCACTACCGGCGGCTCGGTCGCTGTCATGTCATGTGCCGACTCCGGGCAGCCGGGCTTCGGAAGCTGTTCTTCGGTCGATCCCGACGTGGTGAAGGTCGTAACGATTGACGCAGGAGCCACCGGCGTCAGCGCGCAGCCATTTTACGTGGCTGTAACCGGATAGCGATGCATCGTTGGCGGGGACGATCGGAGCGCGGCTGGTGTCGACGCGCCCCGATCGTCACCGTCCGCTGCGCCCTCTTCGGCGGTCGCGGCGCGGAGCACCGCTTTCCGTTGGCGGTTGCAGGTAGCGTTCCTCGCCATACGGGAGGTCGCTTGGGCGGATCGTAAATCGCGCTCAGATCGGGCCGCAGCTTGTGGTCGAAGTACTACGGCTTGGCGAGATTTCTCATTCGCACCAGCAGCGCAGCCGACGGCGTGACCTTGCCAGTCGCGTAGGTCGAGAGGCGGGACGCAGACGTGCCGATGCGGGAGGCGAACTCGGCGCGGGTGAGGCCGGATTCGTCGATCAGTCGGGTGACCTCGGCGGCGACAGCCTGCCGCTCGCTCGCCTCGGCCGCTTCCCGAGCTCGGGAGACGATTCGTTCCATCGCCTTCGCCACGCCGTAGGGGCGGCTGTAGGTGAGCACCTCCTCTACGCGCCGGGCGACGGACCCCCACGGCTCGGCGCGAATCGCCTTGGCCAGCCGCCGCCAATGCGAGAGGCTGCCGCGCTCGAGCGCTGCCTGAATCGCCTCTTGCGGCCACTCGGCGACCGGGTCCTCCGGCGAGGCGCCGACATTGCGGAAAGCGAGCGCCGTCATTGCTCGGCCATCCGCGCCGCGACGGAGCTGAGGACCTCGGTCACCGCGCCCCAGTCGCTCCAGCGCTTGCGCAGGCGGCGGTAGGACGAGAGCTGGTCGATGACCGAACGATCGGCGGGGGACGGCTCCGAGAGCTGGCGCACCAGCTGGGAGGCGATGCCCTCGTCGCTCTCGTTCTGGTCGGCGTAGTAGTCGTCGATGCCCGACAGAACCTGGGCCGCGCGCTCGGCGCCGATGTGGTCGGCGAGCGCGGCGAGGTCGAGATAGTCGCGAGTCTGGTTGCGGCGCACGATCAGGAAGGCCTTGATTCGCAGGGTCTCCTCGAGCGTCGGTACCGTCACCTCGCCGCCCGACGGGACGGTGACTGCGGTGACCTCCAGAGGGGTCTTGCGGAGCATCTGGCGCACCCCGGCTTCGATCCCGTCGAGGTTGCCGAGGATCACCTTTCCGGGCGCCACCCGGTTGGTCGCCCACCCTTCGTCTTCCTCGACCGCCTCGAGCACCATCTCGAAGCGATCCGCCAGGTCGGCGACGACGTGATCGTGGTCGCGCGATTCGCGGTGATCCGCGTAGAGAATCGCCGCGCTCCCGCCAACCAGCACCGCGCCCGGTACGAGCCGCTGCAGGTGAGCGGCCGACTCCAGCAGAGCGAGGAACTGCGGGTCCCTATCGTCTAGTGCGGCCACGGTATTATCATATCCGATAATACGCCTGACATCCTGGGATCTCGGCTCTGCAACTTGGGATTTCAGATCGGCCGCGGCGCGTGCTTGGGCTCGGGTTGTTCGCCCGCGGCCTCAGCTTCGGCGCGCTTCGACCAGCGGTTGAGCTCGCGGCGGGCTAGGACCATCTTGTGGACCTCGTCGGGGCCGTCGGCGAGGCGCAGCATGCGGCTGAAGCGCCAGAGGGCGGCGAGCGGGGTGTCGTCGGTCATCCCCAGCGAGCCGTGGATCTGGATCGCCCGGTCAAGCACCTCCATCACCATGTTGGCGGCGACGATCTTGATCGCCGAGATCGCCTGGCGGGCTGCCCGCTTGCCCTCGGTGTCCATCTTCCACGCCGCGTACATCGTCAGCAGTCGCGCCTGGTCGATTTCCATCCGCGAGGTCGCGATCGCCTCCTGGACGAACTGCTTGTCGGCCAGCGGGCCGCCGAAGGCCTGGCGCTCGTTGGCGCGGCGGCACATCATCTCGTGCGCCCGCTCGGCGGTGCCGATCGCCCGCATGCAGTGGTGGATCCGACCCGGCCCGAGCCGGTCCTGGGCGATCGCGAAGCCCTGGCCCTCGCCGCCGAGCAGGTTGGCGGCCGGCACGCGGCAGCCTTCGTAGCGGATCTCGCAGTGGCCGGGACCGCCGGCGTGCCCCATCACCGGGATCGCCCGCACCAGCTCGAACCCCGGGTTGTCGGTCGGCACGCAGATCATCGAGGCGCGGTTGTAGGGGGGCGCCTCGGGGTCGGTGACGACCATCGCGATCGCCAGCTCGGCGCCGACCGCGCCCGAGGTGAACCACTTGTGGCCGTCGATCACCCACTCGTCGCCGTCGCGCACGGCGCGCGCCTGCAGCAGGGTGGGGTCCGAGCCGGAGACCTCGGGCTCGGTCATCGAGAAGCAGGAGCGAATCCTTCCCTCCAGCAGCGGCTCCAGCCAGCGCTCGCGCTGCTCGGCGGTGCCGTGCTCGGCGAGGATCTCCATGTTGCCGGTGTCGGGAGCCGAGCAGTTGAAGGCCATCGGCGCCGCCGCCGGGCTGCGCCCCATCTCCTCGCAGAGCAGCCCGTACTCCCAGTTGCTCAGGCCGGGGCCGAAGCGCTCGTCGGGCATGAAGAGGTTCCACAGCCCCTCGGACTTCGCC
>DASSBJ010000113.1:0-5104 GCA_035698885.1 Solirubrobacterales bacterium | reverse complement strand
GGCGCACGGCGGAGATCGACGCCGAACGGCCGGTGGTCCTCTACTGCCGCGGCGGCACCCGCTCGACGATGGCGACCGACGCGCTGGCCGACGCCGGCTTCGACGCCGCCAAGCTCAGCGAGGGCATCGTCGGCTGGTCCGAGGCGGACCTGCGGCTCGAGCCGGAGGGCGGCTACGTCGCCGAGTCGGGCGAGGCGGCGGCCGTCCTCGAGGCGCGCAGAAAAGCCGCTCGAGGCTAGCGCGGGAGCTAAATACCCTAATCCCTGTCAGGTTTTGCTATTTTCCTGGTCGTGGAGGTCGTCGTCGATCAGGACAAGCAGCAGCGCGGCAAGGGCCGGACGGGCACGCTCGAGAACCCGGAGGCCTACGAGAACGTCCCCGGGCACGTCATCCCGATAATCGAGCGCGAGTTCGACGACTTCGACTCCGAAGCCGGCAGGTTCCTCTCCGGCGAGCTGGTCGAAGACCAGTTCATCGGCTTCCGGCTCAAGCAGGGCGTCTACGGCCAGCGCCAGGCCGATGTGCAGATGCTGCGAATCAAGCTTCCCTTCGGCGGCGTGACGCCGCAGCAGATGGAGGCCTTCGCCAGCGTGGTCGAGAAGTACGCGCCGCTGAACAAAGGCCACATCACGACGCGCCAGAACATTCAGATCCACCACGTGCCGCTGCCCGACGCGGCGAAGGCGATCCGCGAGCTCTCCGACGCCGGCCTCTCCTCGCGCGAGGGCTGCGGCAACACGATCCGCAACGTCACCGGCGACCCCTGGGCCGGCGTCGCGCCCGACGAGGTCTTCGACCCGACGCCCTACGCCGGCGCCTACGTCCGCTACTTCGTCCGCCACCCGACGACGCAGCTGATGCCGCGCAAGATCAAGACCTCCTTCACCGGCTCCGACGCCGACCGGGCGATCAGCGGCATCCACGACATCGCCTTCCTCAGCCGTGAGCGCGACGGGGTCAAGGGCTTCGAGGTCCGGGTCGGCGGCGGCACCTCGATCATGGCCCGCGTCGCGCCGACGCTCTACGACTTCGTCGAGGCCGACAACGGCGACTACCTCAAGGTCTCCGAGGCCGTGCTGCGGATCTTCGACCGCCAGGAGTGGCTGCGCGCCAACCGCGCCCGCGCCCGGATCAAGGTGCTGATCGACAAGATCGGCATCGACGCCTTCCGCGAGCAGGTCGACGAGGAGCTGCAGGGCGACTGGGTCGGCGAGCGCGGATTCGACGCCGAGCTGGTCGAGCGCCTGCGCTTCGACGACGACGAGGAGGAGAACGCGCCCGAGCCGCCGTCGCAGCCGGCCTCCCCCAACGGCGACCGCTCGGAGTTCGACCGCTTCCTAGAAGGCAACGTGCAGCCGCAGCGCCAGGAGGGCTTCGTCGCGGTCGAGCTGAAGGTCGAGCGCGGCGACCTGACGCCGGAGCAGTTCCGCGGCCTCGCCGCGATCATGCGCGAGCACACCGGCGGCTACGCGCGCAGCACCGTGCAGCAGAACTTCGTCCTGCGCTGGGTGCGCGACGAGGCGCTGTACGAGGTCTGGGAGCGGCTCAAGGGCCTCGGCCTCGCCGAGCCCGGGGCGCGCGAGATCACCGACACGGTCAGCTGCCCCGGCACCGACAGCTGCAAACTCGGCATCACCAGCTCGATGGGCCTCAACCGGGCGATCAGGGAGCGGGTTCAGGAGATGCGGATCGACGACGCGCTGACCCGCAAGATCCACATCAAGATGAGCGGCTGCCCCAACGGCTGCAGCCAGCACCACATCGCCAACATCGGCTTCTACGGCGCCTCGCTGAAAGTCGGCGGCCGCCAGATGCCCGCTTACATCCCGCACATCGGCGGCAACTACGAGGGCGGCGAGGTGATCTTCGGCACGCGGCTGAAGTCGCGCCTGCCGGCCAAGCGGGTGCCGGAGGCGGTGCAGCGCTGGATCGAGCTGTACGAGGCCGAGCGCGCCGAGGGCGAGGAGTTCAACGCCTTCGCCGAGCGCGCCGGCGCCGGCCGCTTCGAAGAGCAGATCAAGGACCTGACGCTGCCGGCCGAGTTCAGCCTCGAGACGATGCAGCAGTTCATCGACTGGAACCGCTCCAGTCCCTACAAGGTGGAGCGGGGCGAGGGCGAGTGCGCGATATGACCCCGGTGGCGACAGCCCCCGAGATCGACGTCGAGGCTGTCGCCGCGGAGCTGGAGCCGAAGAGCGCCAGCGAGGCGATCGAGTGGATGTTCGAGGCCTTCGGCGAGAGCCACTACATCGCCTGCTCGTTTCAGAAGACCAGCTCCGTCACCGCCCACCTGGCCAGCCGGATCAGCTCCGAGGCGCGCTTCTTCTACCTCGACACCGACCTGCTGTTCGAGGAGAGCTACGAGACGCGCGACCGGCTCGCCGAGGCGCTCGGGGTCGAGTTCGACCGCTTCCACAACCTGACGCTCGCCGAGCAGGCGCAGCAGTACGGCGACGAGCTGTGGAAGAGCGATCCCGACGCCTGCTGCGGCCTGCGCAAGGTCGAGCCGATGCGTCGCGCCCTCTCTTCCGTAGACTGCTGGCTCGCCGGCGTCCGCCGTGAGGACTCAGCCAGCCGCGCCAAGACCCCCAAGTTCGCCTGGGACAAGCGCTTCGAGCTGTGGAAGCTGAATCCGATCGCGGACTGGACCGAGCGCGACGTCTGGAACTACATCCGTGAGCACCATCTCCCGTACAACCCCCTGCACGATCGCGGCTATCCGTCGATCGGCTGCACCCACTGCACCAAGCCGGTCGGGCCGGGAGGCTCGCCGCGCGCCGGGCGCTGGGCCGGTCTCGAGAAGACCGAGTGCGGGATCAACTAGCGGCCCCCTGAGGAGCCGCGACACCCTTCCCCGAGATCTGCCGAGGAGCACATGAGCGAGACGATGACCGAGCTTTCCCTGACCCTTTCCGAGCGCCACACGGCCGACTTCGAGATGATCGGCAACGGCGGCTTCGCGCCGCTGTCCGGCTTCCAGGGCTCCGCCGACTGGGAGCGCGTCTGCGCTGAGATGCGCACCGCCGACGGCCAGTACTGGCCGATCCCGATCACCCTGGCGACCGACCTCGAGTGCGCGGTCGGCGACACGGTCGAGCTGTCGAGCGACGAAGGCAAGCCGCTGGGCCGGATCAGGGTCGAGGAGATCTTCGAGCGCGACTCCAAGCGCGAGGCCGAGCAGGTCTACGGCACGACCGACGAGGCCCACCCCGGCGTCGCCGCGATCTACGAGGAGGGCAACCGCTGCATCGCCGGCCCGATCGAGGTCGACGCGCTGCCCGACCATGAGGACGCCTTCATGAGCCGTTACCTGACGGCGCCGGAGACCAAGGCCGAGTTCGAGCGCCGCGGCTGGAACCGGGTCGTCGCCTTCCAGACCCGCAACCCGATCCACCGCGCCCACGAGTACCTGACCAAGGCGGCGCTGGAGACCTGCGACGGGCTCTTCATCCAGCCGCTGATCGGCAAGACGAAGGCCGGCGACATCCCGGCCGACGTGCGCATGCGCTGCTACGAGGTGCTGATGGAGAACTACTACCCGAACGACCGGGTGATGCTCGGCGTCAAGCCGGCGAAGATGCACTACGCCGGCCCGCGCGAGGCGGTCCTGCACGCGATCGTCCGCCGCAACTACGGCGCCACCCACTTCATCGTCGGCCGCGACCACGCCGGGGTGGGCGACTACTACGGCACCTACGACGCCCAGAAGATCTTCGACGACATCGACATCGCCGAGCTGGGCATCGAACCGCTGTTCTTCGAGCACAGTTTCTGGTGTAACGAGTGCGAGGGGATGGCCTCGGGCAAGACCTGCCCGCACGACTCCGCCGCGCACGTGTTCCTCAGCGGCACCAAGGTGCGCGAGATGCTCGGCAACGGCGAAAGGCCGCCGCAGGAGTTCTCGCGCAACGAGGTCGCGGACATTCTGATCGACGCTTACAAGGAGGACTGAGTAGAGATGGCTGACGAGAAGGGATTCACCCTCTGGTTCACCGGGCTCTCGGGCGCCGGCAAGACGACGATCTCGAGGCTGCTGGAGGGCCATCTGCGCGAGCGCGGCTCGAAGCTCGAGATCCTCGACGGCGACGTCGTGCGCGAAAACCTCTCCAAGGGGCTCGGCTTCTCGAAAGAGGACCGCGACACCAACATCCGCCGCATCGCCTTCGTCGCCGACCTGCTCAGCCGCAACGGCGTGCCGGTGATCACCGCGGCGATCTCCCCCTACGCCGAGATCCGCGCCGAGGCGCGCGACCTGATGGGCGATCGCTTCATCGAGGTGTTCGTCAAGGCCTCGGTCGACACCTGCGCCGAGCGCGACGTCAAGGGCCTCTACGCGAAGGCCTTCGCCGGCGAGATCAAGGAATTCACCGGCGTGTCCGACCCCTACGAGGCGCCGGACAACCCCGAGGTCACCTGCGACACCGAAGGCGAAACGGCGGAGGAGTCGGCGCAGAAGCTGATCGAGTACCTCGAGTCGCGCGGGCTGATCCCGGAGCACGCCGCGGCTTCGGCTTAGCGTTTGCGAGGGGGAGGGGACGGGTGTCTCCTCCCCTACGCCTAACACCCGCCTTCGGCGGGTGTAATTGCGAGCCGCTTCGCGGCAGAACCACTCCGCGGTGCCGATGGGAGGCTAGGGGGAGGAGACACCCGTCCCCTCCCTTGACGAAGCGTCGCAATTCCCTAAGGTGCGAGGCGTGAGGTGGGGAATCGGAGTTGTCGCGCTCGTGGCTTTCTTGGGGCTTGTCATGCCCGGGGGGTCGGCGGTGGCTTCGGGGCCTACTTATGAAGAGGCGCCGGGGCCGGTGTACTCGCCGGGGCCGGTCCGCAAGCCGCGCCTCCATTTCGCCGGTTTCCGGCGCAACCTGCGCAGCGGCACGGCGATCCTGTTCGTCCAGGTGCCCGGGTCCGGGCGGGTGATTCTGCACGGACGGGGAATTCGGCGGCTGACGCGGTTCGTGGGCCGGCCGGTGCGCTTGCGGCTGGTCGTCAGGCCGAAGGTGCGGCTGATGCATTTCCTCAAGCGCCACCGCAAGGGACGAATCCGGGTTCTGGTGACGTTCAAGCCCGACGAAGGCGACACGACGACGATCGAACGGCCGATCGC
>DASSBJ010000112.1:0-4795 GCA_035698885.1 Solirubrobacterales bacterium | reverse complement strand
GCCTGGGCGCGCCTGCTGCGCACGACCGTGCGCCAGCTGGGCGTCTCCGACGTGAACATGGAGGAGGGCAGCCTGCGGATCGACGCCAACGTCTCCGTGCGGCCGGCGGGAAGCGAGACGCTGGGGACGAAGACCGAGCTGAAGAACATGAACAGCTTCCGCTTCCTCGAACGCGGCATCGAGGCGGAGCTGGCGCGGCAACGCGAGCTGATCGGGGCGGGGGGGACGGTCGAGCAGGAGACGCTCCACTTCCACCCCGAGGACAGCAGCCTGCACCCGCTGCGCTCGAAGGAGGAGGCGCACGACTACCGCTACCTCCCCGAGCCCGACCTGGCGCCGCTGGCGCCGACCGAGGCGATGCTGCGCGAAGCGCGCGAGTCGCTGCCGGAGCTGCCCGAGGCGCGCATGCGTCGCTACGAGGGGGAGCTGGGACTCTCGGCCGAGAACGCCGCGCAGCTCGCCGGCGACCCCGATGAAGCCGCCTACTTCGAAGCGGTCTGCGCGGCGGGCGACGGGCTCGAGGCGCAGACGGTCGCCAACTGGGTGACCGGCGAGCTGGCGGCGGCGCTGCGCCAGGCCGACGGCGGCCCGGCCGCCGAGTCGAAGGTCGCTCCCGAGGCGCTGGCGGGGCTGGTCGCGCTGGTCGGCGAGAAGCAGGTCTCGCACGGCAGCGGCAAGCGGGTGCTGGCGACGCTCGTCGCCGAGGGGGGGGACCCCGCGGCGATCGTCGAGCGCGAGGGCCTCGCTCAGATCTCCGACAGCGGCGAGCTGGAGTCGATCGTCGCGGCGGCGGTCGACTCCAACCCCGAGGCCGCCGAGCAGGTCCGCTCCGGCAACCAGAAGGCGATCGGCGCGATCGTCGGCGCCGTGATGAAACAGACCAAGGGCCGCGCCGACGGCGGCGAGGTCAACCGCCTGATCAGACAGAAGCTGGGGATCTGATGGCCTGGAACGTCGTCATCGCCGGAGGGGGATTCGGTGGGGCGATGGCGGCTCGGGAGCTGGAGCGGATCATGCCGAAGCAGTCGGCGCGGCTGGTCCTGGTCAACGACGTCAACTTCATGCTCTACACGCCGTTCCTGCCCGAGGCCGCCGCCGGGACGCTGGAGCCGCGGCACGTGGTGACGCCGTTGCGCGAGATCCTCGAGCGCACCTATCTGCGGCTGGGCACCGTGTCCGGCCATGACCCGGAGCGGCGCACGGTCGAGCTGCGCACGCGCGACGGCGAGACCGAGCAGCTTCCCTACGACCAGCTGCTGCTCGCCCTCGGCTCGGTCTCGCGGGTCCTGCCGATCCCGGGACTGGAAGAGCACGCGGTCGGCTTCAAGAGCCTCGCCGACGCGATCTGGCTGCGCAACCACGTGGTCGAGACGCTCGAGGCGGCGAACGCCAGCGACGACCCGGCGCGGCGCGACGAGCTGCTCACCTACGTCTTCGTCGGCGGCGGCTACGCCGGGCTCGAGGCGCTCGCCGAGCTGCAGGACTTCGCCGCCGACGCGATGGAGGCCTACCCGCGCGCCCGCCTGCACGGCATGCGCTGGGTGCTGGTCGAGGCGACCGGCAGGGTGCTGCCGGAGATCGACCGCGGCCTGGCGGACTACGCTCTGCGTCAGCTGCGCGGGCGCGGCATCGACATCCGGCTGGAGACGACGCTGGAGGAGGTGACCGCCGACCGGGCGCGCCTCTCCAGCGGCGAGACGCTGCCCACCCGGACGGTCGTCTGGACCGCCGGCGTCGCTCCGCACCCGAGCCTGCGCCAACTGAGCCTGCCGCTCGACGAGCGCGGTCGGGTCCCGGTCGACGACCATCTGAGGGTCCGCGGGCTCGACTCGGTCTGGGCGATCGGCGACTGCGCCGCGGCGCCCGACCCGCGCGGCGGCCTCTGCCCGCCGACGGCCCAGCACGCGGTGCGCCAGGGCCCGGTCGCGGCGCGCAACATCGCCGCCGAGCTCGGCGTCGGCGAGGCGCGGCCCTTCGAGTACCGCAGCAACGCGTCGTTCGTCAACCTCGGTCGCTACAAGGCCGTCGGCCGGGTCGGCGGGCGCAAGTTCCGCGGCTTCCCCGCCTGGTGGATGGCGCGGACCTACCACATGAGCCAGATTCCCGGCGCCGCCCGCAAGGTCCGCGCGGTGCTCGACTGGACCGCCGGCCTGCCCTTCCGCCGCGACCTCGCCGAGGTCGGCTCGATCGGGCACCCGCAGCGGCTGGGAGCGACAATGGGGCCGTGGGATTCGAATACCTCTTCATAGCGGCGCTGTTCGGCCTGGCGACGGCGATCGTCGGCAAGGCCAAGGGCAGCTCGTTCTGGCTCTGGCTGCTGATCGGCACGGTGCTGCCGCCCCTGGGGCTGATCGCCGTCGTCCTGCACCGCCGCGAGAAGGACGAACCGGAACGCCAGTGCCCGACCTGCGGCAAGGTGCTGAGGCTCTACGTCCAGGTCTGCCCGCGCTGCGGCACCGACCTCTACCTGCCCGACCCGGCGGCGGTTCGCCATCCGGGCGTCCGCTGATCAGCGCAGCCAGGTGCGGACGATCGCGTTGGCGAAGCCGAGGCCGTAGCGAGCGACCGCCGGCTTCTTCGAGTGCCCGTGCAGGCGGCTGGCGACGGTCACCGGCACCTCCCTGGCGGGCACGCCGCGCTTGATCGCCTCGATCATGAACTCGGAGGTGTGGAACTGCTCCTGGCGCAGGACGAGCTGCGGCAGCACACGGGTTCGCACCGCGCGGTAGCCGTTCGAGCAGTCGCTGACCCTGGTCCGCGTGATCAAGGAGACCAGGCGGTTGAAGAAGACGATGCCGAGCTCGCGGGCGAAAGCGTTGCGGTCGGCCTCGCCGAGCACGCGCGAGCCGTGGGCGACGTCGACCTCGCCGTCGAGCACCGGCTTGACCAGGCGCTCCATCTCCGAAGGCAGGTGCTGGCCGTCGGCGTCGAGCGTCACCACGACCTCGGCTTCCGATTCGACCATCAGCCGGTAGCCGGTGCGCAGCGCCGCGCCGCCGCCGCGGTTGATCACGTGGCGGGCGACGACCGCGCCGTGCTCCGCGGCGACGTCGCCGGTCCCGTCGCGCGAGCCGTCGTCCACGACCAGCACCGCGGTCTCGACGCCGCAGACTTCGCGCGGCATCAGGTCGAGCACCTGGCCGACGTTCTCCGCCTCGTTGTAGGCGGGGACGAGGATCGCGATCCTGCCGCGGAAGCGCTCCGGCAGCTCCGCCTGGCGGAACTCCTCCCAGACCAGCCCCTCGAGCACCGCCGAGAGCTGGCGCGAGTTGCGCGCCGCCTGCGAGAGCGCCCGCAGGATCAGCAGGAAGAGGATGAAGATCGAGAAGACGGCGAGGCCGAGGATGCGCCCGCCGTTGCCCTTCTCGAAGGAGAAGGCGGAGAGCAGCCTGTCGGTCAGCTCGGTGCCGGAGACGATCGCCAGGCCGAGCCCGACCGCCAGCAGGATCAGCACGTCGACGTTGCGCAGGGCGCGCCGGCGCAGCACCGCGTAGGCGACGATCGCCGCCGCCATGAGCAAACCGGCGGCGCGCAGCGCCGTCAGCTCTGAGGGGAAGATGCCTGCGTAGAGGCCCATTCTCGACCGGACAATACGGCCGCGCCCAGTCGGGCGAGCGCCACGCCCAGCAGCGGAAAGATCAGCGTCATCAGGATCTCGTTGCGCCGCGGGGCGGCAAGCGAGGCCGCGCCGACCGCGGTGACGAGCGCGATCGGCGTCGCCATCGCGACCAGCTCCCACCAGCGGCGGCGCATTCCGAGCACCCCGAGGCCGGCCAGCCCGAGCAGCACCAGCAGCACCTGGACGACCCGGCCGGCGGTCGATTCCATCGCTTCGCCGATCCCGGCGCTCCACATCCGCCAGACCTTGCGCACGGTCATCGCCAGGTAGCCGAGCGGGTCTTCGCCGAAGAACCTGGAGAAGTTCTGCTTGCCGATCTTGCCCAGCGCGGAGTCGCGGGGAAGCTCGGGATAGCGGTTGGCCACGCGGTTGAACAGCGGCGTCGGGTCGACCCGTTCGAGCGCCTCGGAGTGGGGCGGCAGCGTGCGGTGCAGGTAGCGCGTCGCCAGTCGCGCCTTGACCCGCTGGTATTCGCCGTCGGCGGGCAGGAAGGTGCCGACGTAGAGCGCCTTGCCGCCGCCGGTCGAGATCGGCACCGTGCGATGCAGGGTCAGCTGGTTGTGGATCGTCCAGGGGACGATCGGCAGCAGCAGGGCGGCGAGCGTCAGTCCGCCCGCGCGCAGGCCCGGCTGCCAGCCACTCTGGCGGATTACGTAGATCGCTGCGAGGAGGACGAAGGCGATCGCGACCGGCAGGTAATCCGGGCGGATCAGGGCCGTGAGGCCGAACAAGAAACCAGGGACCAGCCATCGTGGCGCGCGGGTCCTGTCGCGGCAGGAGGGGGTGTTAGCGGCCTCAGCGGCTCGAACACCCCCTCCTACCGCGCCACCCGCGCGAGATGCGCCAAGTTCTGCCGCCCAGAGAAAGGCAAGAACGGCGGCGGGAAGCGTGAAGATCGCGGGGGGCTCGCTGTACAGGGCGCCGGTCGAGTGGATGAAGGGTGGATAAACGGCTACCCCTAGCGCGGCGATCAGGCCGGCGGGGCGGCAGTTGAGGCGACGGCCCAAGAGGTAGACGGCGACGATGGCCGCGAGGCCTAGGAGAAGCTCGAGTATGCGGGCGGTGCCTTCTCTGGGGCCGCCGGTGGCGAAGAAGCTCGCGGCGTAGAGCAGCGGGGCGCCGGGGGACCAGTCGCTGGGGTTTTCGAAGTGCTTGCCGCCGTAGCTGCCTTCCTCG
>DASSBJ010000111.1:0-3482 GCA_035698885.1 Solirubrobacterales bacterium | reverse complement strand
GCCGCATTCACCGCAGCGAAGAACCGCTACATCCTCGTCGCCTTCGGGACATACAGCCACGTCACCCTCACCACCAGCATCGAGATCTACGGCGGCTACGACCCAACCACCTGGAAACGCCGCGACCAGTACCCCGACGGGCTTCCGGTGGTCACCGGTGTCCCCGAAGGCCTGCTCGCGGACGCTGCGAAGGACGTCGTTCTCCAGCATCTGGCCGTAAGGGGGGCCAGCACCTCCGTTCGCTTGATCGGACCCTACGCCGGCTCGGGCGCGAGCGCCTACGGAATCCGGGCGATCAACGGCGCCAGCCTCACCCTGCAACGGGTCGTCAGCAGCGCCGGTGAGGGAGACCGTGGCGCCTCGATGCCGCGAGGACTCGACGGCGGCGATCCGGCCGGCCGCGGCGGCGACGGCGGGAACGGACAATGTGGTGACTACTTGCCTGGCGCAGGCGGCCCCGGTGGGTCGAGTGGAGGCGGTCGTACCGGTGGTCACGGTGGCCGTGGCGGCGATCCCAAGACCCCTACCGGCGCCGGCGACGGCGGGGGAGCTGGCGTCAGCGGGACGCTCGGTGGCGCCGGTGGAGCGAAGGGGAGCCCGGGAAAGCCAGGCGGTCAGGGGTCGACAGGCGCGGACGGTGCCGCGGGCGCGCCGGGCCGTGGCGGCACGGGCTCGTTCGCCTCAGCAGACCAGGTGTGGCGCGGGAAGCCGGGCGACGCGGGCGCGTTCGGTCAGCACGGGAACGGTGGCGGTGGGGGTGGCGGGGGTGGCGGCCAGCACACGACGCTCGGTCTCTACGAGGGCGGCGGCAACGGCGGCGGAGGCGGCGGAGGCGGCGGTGCCCGTGGGGCCCCCGGCAAGGGCGGCGGCTTCGGTGGCGGCTCCTTCGGCGTCTACCTCTACGACTCGACGATCGTCGTCCAGACCAGCTCGATCGAGGCCGGCGACGGCGGCAAGGGAGGCGCCGGCGGCGACGGCGGGCTCGGCGGGCTCGGGGGCGCCGGCGGGAAGGGAGGTACGTACTGCACGAGCGAAGTCGGCGCCGGTGGCAACGGCGGCCACGGCGGCAACGGCGGCAGGGGCGGCGCCGGTGGTGGCGGCGCCGGCGGGCCGAGCATCGGGATCATGAAGGCCAGCAACACGTCGGCCGCCACCGTCAAGGATGGATCCAAGGTCACGTTCGGCACGCCAGGCCCGGGCGGGCCTGGCGGCGACGGCGTGATCGACGGAGGAGCAGGCCAACCCGGAGTCGCTGAGGCTATCTCTTCGTAAGGGAGGAGACCGAGACGCCGGGGGCTCTGGCGGCAACGGCGGGACCCCGGCTCCGGGCCGGCCTCAGGTCAACGCATCGGCGCCTGCGACCACCTCCAGGATCTCCTGGGTGATCTCGGCCTGGCGGGCGCGGTTCATCTGGAGCGTGAAGGTGTCGATCAGCTCTTCGGCGTTCTTCGACGCGTTGCGCATGGCGGTCATCTGCGCCCCCTGGAAGGAGGCGCCGGACTCGAGCAGGGCGCGGTACACCTGCGTCTCGAGGTAGACGGGCAGGAGGCGCTCGAGGATCTCCTCGGGCTCCGGCTCGAAGATGAAGTCGCCGCGGAGCGCGTCGTCGCGCCGCTCCTCCTCGTCGGTCTCGAGCACGTCGGCGGAGATCGGGAGGATCTCCTGCTCGGTCACCGTCTGCGTCAGCGCCGAGACGAACGTGTTGTAGACCAGCACGACGCGGTCGACCTCGCCCTCGACGAACAGCTCGGCGGCGCGGTGCGCGATCGCCTGCGCGTCTGTATACGAGGGCGCGTCCATGAAGCCGACGAACGACCCGTCGAGCGTCCTGCGCCGGAAGGTGAGCGTCGAGCGCCCCTTCTTCCCCACGCCTAGCCAGCGCACCGTCTGCCCCTCGGCCTGGAGGCGCCGCTCGAGTGCGAACGCGCGGCGCGTCACCTGCGCGTTGAAGGCCCCGGCGAGGCCGCGGTCGCCCGTCAGCGGCACGATCAGCGTCGAGGCGACCTGCTCGCGCTGCTGTAGGAGCGGCATGCGCTGCCCCGATCCCGTCGCGGCGCGTCCCACGCCCGAGATCAGCTCACGCATGGTGTCCGCGTACGGCCGCATCGACTCGATGCGCGCCTGCGCGCGTCGCAGCTTCGCCGCCGCGACGAGCTCGAGCGCGCGCGTGATCTTGCGCGTGTTGCGGACCGAGCGGATCCGCCGCTTGAAGTCCTGGACCGACGCCATTCCGTTAGACCAGGCCGGTCTCTTCCTCGATGTTGAACGAGTCCTGGAAGCGCTTCAGCGCCTCGTCGAGCTTGCCGACGGTCTCCTCCGACAGGTCGCCGCTCTCGCTGATCGCCTTGTAGACCGAGCCCTCGGTGCGCAGCGTCTCGCGAAGCTCCTCCTGGAAGCGCGGCACCTGCGGCACCGGCACCTTGTCGAGCCAGCCGTGGATGCCCGCGTAGATCGCGACGACCTGCTCCTCGATGGGCCACGGCTGGTACTGCGGCTGGTTCAGCGTCGCGACCATCCGCTCGCCGCGGGCGAGCGCCTGCTGCGTCGCCGCGTCGAGCTCCGAGCCGAACTGCGCGAACGCCTCGAGCTCGCGGTACTGGGCGAGGTCGAGCCGCAGGCGTCCGGCCACTTGCTTCATCGCCTTCGTCTGCGCATTCCCGCCCACGCGGGAGACCGAGATGCCGACGTTGATCGCCGGGCGGATGCCCGAGTAAAAGAGCGACGACTCGAGAAAGATCTGGCCGTCCGTGATCGAGATCACGTTCGTCGGGATGTACGCCGCGACGTCTCCCGCCTGCGTCTCGATCACGGGGAGCGCGGTGAGCGAGCCGCCGCCCAGCTCGTCCGAGAGCTTGCACGCGCGCTCGAGCAGCCGCGAGTGGAGGTAGAAGACGTCCCCGGGGAACGCCTCGCGGCCCGGCGGCCGGCGCAGCAGGAGCGAGAGCTGGCGGTACGAGTCCGCGTGCTTCGTGAGGTCGTCGTAGATCACGAGCGCATGCTTCCCGTCGAAGAGGAAGTGCTCGCCCATCGCGGCGCCCGCAAAGGGCGCCATCCACTTGATCGGCGCCGCCTCCTGCGCAGGTGCCGAGATCACGATCGTGTACTCCATCGCGCCCGCGTCGCGCAGCCGCTCGACCACCTGCGCGACGGTCGAGGCCTTCTGGCCGACCGCGACGTAGATACAGATCACGTCACCGCCGCGCTGGTTGATGATCGTGTCGATCCCGATCGCGGTCTTGCCGGTTCCGCGGTCGCCGATGATCAGCTCGCGCTGACCGCGCCCGATCGGGATCATGGAGTCGATCGCCTTGAGCCCCGTCTGGAGCGGCTCGTGCACCGGCTGGCGCTGGATGACGCCCGGCGCCTTGAACTCGAGCTGGCGCTGCTGGCTCGCCCCGATCGGCCCCTGGCCGTCGAGCGGGTTGCCGAGCGGGTCGACCACGCGGCCGAGGAGCTCCTCGCCCACGGGGACGCTCATCACC
>DASSBJ010000110.1:0-12338 GCA_035698885.1 Solirubrobacterales bacterium | reverse complement strand
AGGGAGAGCTCGGTCAGGTCGGGGAGGAGCTCGGGGAGGCGGGCCGCGCCCGCCGTGTTGAGGCGGCGGACGATCAGGGTGGCGATGCCGCCGACGAGGGCCTGGTCACGGACTTCCATGTTGAGCTGGGAGGGCGGCGGCTCGGGTCGCAGGGCGGCGGCTATGAGGCTCATCGCCTCGCGGTAGCGGGCGGCGACCTCGCCGCCCGCGGCCAGCGGCTCGACCAGGAAGCAGCGGGTGACCGCCTCGTCGCGGGAGAGCACCTCGAGCAGGGCGGCTAGGCGGGCGCGCACGCGCTCGGGCCACTCCTCCCCCGCCCCCGGCGCCGCCAGCATCGATTCGAGCACGTGGGCCTCGATCATCGCGTAGGCGGCGAGGAAGCAGTCCTGCTTGCCCTCGAAGTGCTCGTAGAAGGTGCGGCGCGAGATCTTCGCCGCCTTGACGATCCCGGCGATCGTGGTCGCGTTGTAGCCGTCCGCGGCGACCGCCTCGACGACGCCGTTGAGCAGGCGTTCGCGCTGGTTCTCGGCGACCGCTTCGCGCGGCAGGCCGTGGCGGCCGGGCGGCAGCCGCTCGCCTCTCAGCGCTTCGCCTGCGTGTGCGCCGCCCCTAGCCATCGCCGAGGTAGGGGGCCAGCGCGATGTCGATCAGTTCCGGATAGAGCTTCTCCAGGCCCTCCGCGCCCCCCGTCTCGAGCTTCTCCCGCAGCAGCCAGGCGAGCGCGCCGGCGGTCGCCTCCTCGTGCGTGGCCGGCAGATCGGCGGGCGCGGTCGGCAGATCCCGCCCCTCGCGCAGCTTCGCCGCCACGCGGTCGAGCGCCGCCTCGAAGCGGCGGGACAGCTCCGGCCCGCCGGTCCGCGCCTCGACCAGGACGAGGCGGGCGCGCTCGGGGCGGGCGGCGACCAGCCGGGTCAGCGCGCGCAGGCCTGTCGCCACCTCTTCGGACCAGGAGAAGCCGCCGGCCGCGGGGTCGCCCGCGGCGGCCCGCGCCAGCTCGTCCGCCCCGTCCTCGACCGCACGCTCGAAGGCGGCGAGGAAGCACTCCTCCTTGCCCTCGAAGAACTCGTAGAAGGTGACCGAGGAGACGCCCGCCTGCTTGACGATCGCTTCGATCGAGACGCCGGCAAAGCCGTCGGCGGCGACGAGCCGCTCGACCGCGTCGAGGATCCGCTCCCGCTGCGGCGGCGGAGGGCTGCTCCCGCCGTCGCCCCGCTCCCGCCTCGGAAAGGGCCTCGTAGCCAGCCTTTGCGAGAGGTACTGCATGGAAGTGAGGGTAGCCGAGATGAAAAAGATTTCATATCTGGCGAAAAAGGAGTAGTTTTTATAGGGCCCATGGCACCGGAAGCCTCAGCAGCGTCGATTCGGCTCGATTCGCTGGAAGCCGCGCCGACGCCCGAGGCCGCCGTCCGCGAGACGGCGATGGAAAGCGTCCTCGTCGCGGCCGGGGAGATCGGCTACCGGGAGGTCTCGGTCAAGTCGATCCTCGAACGCAGCGGCGGCCACCGGGTGCAGTTCTACGAGCAGTTCGCGAGCAAGGAGGACTGCTTCGCGCGGGCCTACGCGACCTGGATCGACCGGCTCTGCGTCAGCCTGCTGGAGGCCGCGGCGACCGCCCCCGGCTGGGAGGGCGGAATCCGGGCGGCGATCGTGCGGCTGTTCGAGTTCGCGACCGAGCGGCCGGCGATGACACGGGCGCTGCTGGTCGAGGGGCAGATCGCCGGCGAGCCGATGACGGCGCGCTACGAGGCGACGCTGGAGCGCCTGGCCGCGGCGGTCGACAGCGTCCGCGCCGACATCGACCCGGCCGCTGCGCCGCCCGAGGCGACGGGGTCCTTCGTCATCGGCGGAATCGCCTCCTGCGCGGCCGAGGCGCTGACCGCGGGCGAGCCGAGCCGCCTCTGGGACTCGCTGCCGGAGCTGATGCACTTCGCCGTCGGCGCCTATCTCGACAGCGAGGACGCCGAAGGGGCGTTCGAGCGGGCGCACGTCTTGCTCGAGCGCCGCCGGGCGCGGCTGGCGGAGGAGACACAGCGATGACCGAGCTGCGCTTGATCTCCGGCGCCGCGCTGGCCGAGCCGGAGCCGGCCGCGGCCGCGCCGCCGCGCCTGCTCCCGGGCCGCCACGGCATGCCCGCCGACCTGGTCCGCGCCCACCAGCGCCAGCGGCTGCTCGCGGCCGCCGCCGCGGCGCTCGCCGAGCAGGGCTACGGCCGGCTGACTGCGGCCCGCGTGACCGAGCTGGCGCACGTGTCCAGCCGCACCTTCTACCAGCACTTCGAGGACCTCTGGGCCTGCGTGCTGGCGGCCTACGAGGAACAGGCGGCGCGGCTCTGCGACGCGATCGAACGGGCGGGCGCTGCCGGCGCGGGGATCGCCGCGGCGATCGAGTTCCTCGCCGCCGAGCCCGACGTCGCCCGCCTGCTCAGCGCCGAGCCGCCGCCGCAGATCGCCGCCCTCGCCGCCGCCCGCCGCGAGCTGGTCGAGCGCCTCGGCGCGATGCTGCGCGCCGCGCTCGCCGAGCGCGACGGCGCCACCCCCCTCCCCGGCCTCGAGCGCCGCCTGGTCGGCGCCGCCCTGGCGCTCGTCGCCAGCCGCGCCGCGGGCGGCGACCCTCAGCGCCTGCGCGACCTAGAGCCCGAGTTGACCGAGCTCCTCCTCGCCTCGCTCTAGCGGCGGGTGCTCAGGCGGCGCGCTTGCGCCAGGAGATCGTCGGCGGGACCTGGGCGCGGATCTCGGCCAGCAGGCGGGCGGAGAGCTCGCCGGGGTCCTCGCCGGGGCGGGCCTGGCCGCCGGCCGGCTCGAAGAAGCGGGTGCGCAGGCGCGGCCGGCGGGGGAAGCCGGTCAGCTCGGAGGTGCCGTCGATAGCCACGCAGACGAGCTTCGCCTCCGGTACCTCGAGCGCCAGGCGGCCGACGCCGCTGCGCGCCCGCAGGACCTTGCCGCGCGAGCGGGTGCCTTCGGGGAAGACGCCGATGCAGGCGCCGCCGCGCAGCTCCTCGATCGCCCGCGCCAGCGCCCGCTTGTCGCCGGCGCCGCGCTCGATCGGGATCTGACCCATCCCGGTCAGCACCGGGGAGAGGCCGCGCACGTCCCAGAGCGTCGATTTCGCCAGCGCCCTGATCTGGCGCCGGCGCAGCGCCGCGACGCCGACCGCGACCGGGTCCCAGTGGCTGTCGTGGTTGCCGATCACCAGCGCCGGGCCGCTCTCCGGCAGCGCCTCCAGCCCCTCGACCTCGAGCCGGCCCCATGCCGAGACCACGGGGCGGGAGACGGCCATCGCCAGGCTGTACATTCGGGTGCGCTTTTCCAAGGCCGGGGAGTTGTACTCGATGGGCCCGCCCCTCGCGCTGTAGATTGAAATTGGTGAAGTGACGAAAGTCACAGTCCCTTCACACACCCACAACGGAAGCTAGGCGATCACGTGCCAACCTCGACCCAGAAGCCGCTCGAGCTGATCCTGGCCCGCAATCTCATGTCGGCCCTCTCGACCCCCGCCTTCCTCGTCGACGAGGGCGGCCTGCTGGTCTTCTACAACGAGGCGGCCGGGATGCTGCTGGGCAAGCCCTGGGAGGAGCTGGGCACGGTCGGCGCCCAGGAGTGGGGCGCCCTGTTCGGGCCCTTCGACGACGCCGGCGAGCCGATCCCCTACGACGACCTGCCGCTGGTCAAGGCGGTCCGCGACGACCGCCCCGCGCACGCCGAATTCGAGATCCGCTCGACCGACGGCGCCGGCCACCGGGTCGAGGTCTCCGCCTTCCCGATCCAGACCCAGCACGGCTCGCGCGGGGCGATCGCCGTCTTCTGGCCCGCCGCGGGCGACGCTTCCCCCAGCGGAGCGACCGTCTGAGATGAAGGTCAAGCTCTGGGGCACGCGCGGCTCGGTCCCCTCCCCAGGGCCGGAGACGATCCGCTACGGCGGCAACACCTCCTGCGTCGGCGTCACCCTCTCCGACGGCTCGCTGCTGGCGCTCGACGCCGGCACCGGGATCCGCAACCTCGGCCTGGCGCTGCCCGACGAGCCCTCGCGCCTGCACCTGCTGCTGACCCACCTGCACCTCGACCACATCCAGGGCCTCGTCTTCTTCGCCCCCTGCTTCCGGCCGCAGACCGAGATCGTGATCTGGGGCCCGGCCTCGCCCGAGGCCTCGCTGCGCGACCGCATCGCCCGCTACATCTCGGCGCCGCTCAGCCCGGTCGAGGTGCGCGAGCTGCCCTGCGACGTCTCCTTCCGCAGCACGCCGGAGAGCGAGTGGGAGATCGGCCCGGCGCGGATCCGCGCCGCCTCGGTCGCCCATCGCGGCCCGACGCTCGGCTACCGGATCGACGACGGCGAGGACTCGCTCGCCTACATCCCCGACCACGAGCCGGCGCTCGGCGCCGACCTCGACAAGCTCGGGGACGAGTGGATCTCGGGCTTCGGCCTCGCCGAGGGCGCCTCGCTGCTGATCCACGACGGCCAGTACGCCGACGCCGAGTACCCCGACCACCTCGGCTGGGGCCACTCCTCGCTCTCCCACGCGCTCAGCTTCGCCCGCCGGACCGGCGCCGAGCGCACGGTGCTCTTCCACCACGATCCGCTGCACACCGACGCCCAGCTCGACCGCCTGGGCGAGGAAGCGCGCGAGCGCTGGACGGCGGCCGGCGGCGACCCCGGCGCGATCGAGCTCGGCGTCGAGGGAGCGGAGCTCGAGCTGCGAGCCGCGGCGTCCAGGCCTGTCGCCGCAGGCTAAGCAAGACATCTGTCCTCTTTCGGTACGAATGGAGTGTGCGCCGTTCGTTTTGTCCGTTACGCTTGATGACGGATGTCACCACTTTGCAGTCGGTTAGACACCAAGGCTCAGCGGTCGATACTCGTCCGTAGCGCCCTCTCCGTCGCCCGGCGCGCGCACGCCGGCCAGACCCGCCAGACCGGCTGCGAGGAGATCCCCTTCATCGAGCACTCGCTAGCGGTTGCGGAGCTGCTCGCCCAGCACAACTACGCCGACGAGGTGCTCGCCGCCGGCCTGCTGCACGACGTGCTCGAGAGCAGCGAGCTCGGGGCCGAGCAGCTGCACGGCCGCTTCGGCGAGGAGGTCGCGGAGCTGGTCGAGGCGCTGACCGAAGACGCCTCGATCGAGGACTACGAGGAGCGCAAGCAGGAGCACCGGCGGCGGGTGGCGGCGGCCGGGCCGCACGCGCAGGCGATCTTCGCCGCCGACAAAGTCGCCAACGTCGCCGTCCTGCGCGACGCCTACGCCGTGCGCGGCGAGGACGTCGACGAGGAGCTGCCGGTCAGCCTCGACACGAAGATCCTGATCTGGGAGTTCGACCTGGAAATGCTCTTCGCCAACGCGCCGGGGGTGCCGCTGGTCGACCGCTTCGCCGACGAGATGGTCGGGCTCTGGGGCCAGCGCGCCGAAGGCGAGCGCGCGCCGCTCTGCTGAGCGCCCGGCGCTACGCGCCGCCGAGCCGGAAGCGCCGCCGCAAAGGCAGCCCGACCCAGAGCACGGCGAAGGTCAGCAGCGACGCGCCGGTGAACAGCCAGGTGGCGACGCCGCCGAACAGCACGTCGGTGATCAGCAGGATCGCGCCGCTCATCGCCAGCGCCAGGAAGCCGAGCCCGGCGATCGCGAGGCGGTTCGCCAGGTAGACCAGCTCGCGCTTCTGCTGCATGTGGAAGGTGATCCGGTGGTAGGCCGTCGGGGAGATCAGCAGCGCGGCGGAGAGCGCCGTGCAGAGCAGGGTGGCGAAGTAGACCTTCTCCTCGAAGGGGGAGATCTCGGTGAAGTTGCGCTGGAACGGCACCGCGAGCAGGAAGGCGAAGAGGACCTGCACCCCCGGCAGCGCCACGCGCAGCTCCTGCAGCAGCTCGCCGAGGTTGCGGTCGAGGCGCTCGTCCTCGGTCTCCTCTCGCCCGGAGGGACGGTCCGTCATCCCGGCCAAGATACCCTCGCAGCCGATGGCGGACGTCCTGAGCACGATCGGCGAGGGCTTCGGGCAGTCGTTCCTGATGGCCTACGAGGTCTGGTGGGCGCTGGTGCTCGGCTTCGCGATCTCGGCGGTCGTCCAGGCACGGGTGCCGAGCGAGCGGATCCAGGCCGGCCTCGCCGGGCGCGGGCCGAAGCCGGTGGCGCTGGCGACGGGGCTCGGCGCCGCCTCCTCGTCGTGCTCCTACGCGGCGATCGCGATCGCCCGCTCGCTGCTCGCCAAAGGCGCCTCGGCGACGACGGCGCTCGCCTTCCAGTTCGCCTCGACCAACCTCGTCTGGGAGCTCGGCCTCGTCCTCTGGGTGCTGATCGGCTGGCAGTTCGCGCTCGCCGAGTACGTCGGCGGGGTCATCCTGATCGTGCTGATGGCGGCGCTGCTGCGCTTCTTCGTCTCGCCGCGGCTGGAGGAGCAGGCTCGCAAGCAAGCCCGGGAGACGCAGGAAGAGCACTCGCACGGCTGCCACGAGCACGGCGGCGGCGACGAGCAGGGCGCATGGGTCGCGGTCGCGCAGGGCTTCCGCGCCGACTGGACGATGCTCTGGAAGGAGATCACGATCGGCTTCCTGCTCGCCGGCTTCATCGGGCTGCTCGGCAACGACTTCTTCAACTTCCTCTTCATCACCGACGCCCCCGCCGCGATCCGCACGATCGAGAACGTGCTCGTCGGGCCGCTGATCGCGATCCTCAGCTTCGTCTGCTCGATCGGCAACGTGCCGCTGGCGGCGGTGCTCTGGTCGGGCGGGATCAGCTTCGCCGGCGTGATCGCCTTCATCTTCGCCGACCTGATCGTGCTGACGATCGTCGCCGCCTACGTCAAGTTCTACGGCCGCGCGTTCACCGTGCGGATCGTCGCCCTGATGTTCGTGACGATGGTGATCGCGGCGCTGCTGGTCGATCTGCTCTTCGGCTGGGCGGGGCTGATCCCGACCGGCCCGCGCCCCTCCCGCGACGACATCTTCGGCTCGGTCGAGGTCGACTACAAGCTCTTCCTCAACCTCCTCGGTTTGGGAATCTTCGCGGTCCTGATGTGGCTCAGTCGCGCGCGGCGGGTATAGGCTCGCGGTGAGTGCCTTCGCCTGAGGTCACCGCCCAAGACTCGTCCGGCGCCTCCGCGGTCCGCTACGAGAACGCGACCAAGCGCTACGCCGGCTCCGCCGAGCCGGCCGTCGACGGTCTCGACCTCGAGGTCCCGGCCGGCGAGGTCTGCGTGCTGGTCGGCCCCTCGGGCTGCGGCAAGACGACCGCGATGCGGCTGGTCAACCGCACGGTCGAGCTGACCTCGGGCGACGTGAAGATCGGCGGCGAATCGGTGCGCGAGCGCGACCCGGCGCGGCTGCGGCGCGAGATCGGCTACGTGATCCAGCAGATCGGCCTCTTCCCGCACCGCACGATCGCCGAGAACGTCGGCACCGTGCCGCGCCTGCTCGGCTGGAAGAAGGAGCGCATCGCGGCGCGGACGGAGGAGCTGCTGGAGCTGGTCGGACTCGAAGCCGAGCTGGCGGGGCGCTACCCGGCGCAGCTCTCGGGCGGCCAGCAGCAGCGCGTCGGCGTCGCCCGGGCGCTCGCCGCGGACCCGCTGGTGATGCTGATGGACGAGCCGTTCGGCGCGATCGACCCGATCAACCGCGAGCGCCTGCAGAACGAGTTCCTGCGCCTGCAGGCGGAGATCCGCAAGACCGTCCTCTTCGTCACCCACGACATCGACGAGGCGATCAAGATGGGCGACCGGATCGCGGTGATGCGCAGGGGCGGCCGGGTCGCCCAGTACGCGACCCCGGCCGAGCTGCTGATGGCGCCGGCGGACGAGTTCGTCGAGGACTTCGTCGGCGCCGACCGGGCGCTGAAGCGACTGGCGCTGATGCGGGTGGCGGACATCGACCTCTGGGAGGCGCCGCTGGCCCATGTCGGCCAGGCGACCGGCGAGGTGCGGGCCAAGCTCGCGGGCGCCGAGGTCCCCTACCCGCTGCTGGTCGACTCCGAGCGCCGCCCGCTCGGCTGGCTCTCCGAGCGCGACCTCGCCGCGGCGACCGTGCCGGCGCGGCCCGACTCGCCGCTCGGGCCGCTGCTCGACCGCGACGACGTGATGCGCGACGCGCTCGCCGACCTGCTGCAGGGCGAGGCCCAGTACGCGGCGGTGGCCGACCGCGACGGGCGGATCGCCGGCGTGCTCTCGGTCGAGATCATCTCCGAGTTCCTCGGCTCCCCCGCGGCGAGGACGGAGGAGCGCGGCGCGCCGGAGCGTCCGCGGTGATCGCCGCCGGCCTCGCGACGCTGCCGCTCGCCGCCGCCGGCGAAGTCGGCGAAGGCTTCTTCCACGAGCGCAGCTCCGAGACCCTGCCGTGTCAGGCGACGAGCAAGCTCTTCTGCTTCGACTGGGCGAGGGAGAACATCGGCAGCTTCGGCACGCCGACCATGCAGCACCTCGAACTCGTCGCGATCTCGGTCCTGGTCGGCTTCGCGATCGCCTTCGCCCTGGCCCTGCTCGCGCACCGGCGCCGCTGGCTGCAGCCGCCGCTGCTGGCGGCGACCGGCGTCCTCTACACGGTGCCCAGCATCGCCTTCTTCTTCCTGCTGCTGCCGATCACCGGGCTGGGCCGCGACTCTGTGATCGTCGCGCTCAGCGCCTACACGCTGCAGATCATCTACCGCAACACGCTCGCCGGCCTCGCCAACGTGCCGGACGCGGTGCGCGACGCGGCGCGCGGCATGGGCCTGACCGATCGCCAGATCCTCTGGCGGGTCGAGTTGCCGCTGGCGACGCCGGAGATCGTCGCCGGGCTGCGCATCGCCACGGTCAGCACGGTCGCGATCGCGACCCTCGCGGTGCTGGCGAGCGGCGGCGGCCTCGGGGTGAAGATCTACGCCGGCGGCAACCTCACCTTCAAGACGAGCATCGTCATCGCCGGGGCGATCGCGATCGCGATGGCGATCGCCTTCGACCTGCTGCTGCTCGGCATCCAGCGCCTCGCGACGCCGTGGCGGAGGGCGGCCGAAGCGTGACCGCCACGATCCCCGCCCTGCCCCCGCTCGCCTCGTTCGGCGGCGCGATCGAATTCATCTTCGAGCCGCAGAGCTCGAGCGTCACCGGCGGCAGGAAGGTCGGTGGCTTCGACCAGGCGGTCGAACTGGCGCTCAACCAGCTCGAGCTGACGCTGCTGGCGCTGGCCGTGTCGATGGTCGTGGCGCTGCCGCTGGGGCTCTACCTCGGCCATCGCGGGAGCGGCGAACTGCTGGCGGTCGGCCTCGGCAACGCCGGCCGGGCGATCCCCGAGCTGGCGCTGATCGCCTTCATGGCGGCGGCGATCGGGGTCGGCTGGCGCAACGTGACGATCGCCCTGGCGGTCCTCGGCATTCCGCCGATCCTCACCAACGCCTTCGTCGGCATCCGCCAGGTCGACCGGGCGCCGGTCGACGCGGCGCGCGGGATGGGGATGAGCGAGCTCGGGATCCTGCTGCGGGTCGAGCTGCCGCTGGCGGTGCCGACCGTGATGGCGGGGATCCGCGGCGCGACGATCGCGATCGTCGCCACGGCGACGATCGCCCCGCTGGCCGGCGTGCTGACGCTCGGCGACTTCATCATCAACCGCAACGTCTACGGCGCCGACGGGCTGCTGGCCGGGGGCATCCTGGTCGCCCTGCTCGCCCTGGCGCTGGAGTTCACGCTTGCGGCCCTGCAACGGGCGCTCACCTCGAAGGGCTTGAAGGTGAGCGCCGCCTGACCCGGTATGTGTCTCCACGTCCCAGCAACCACGAGAGAGGAACGACCAGTGAGAAGAACGACCAACGGTGCGCGGGCCGCGGCAGCGGTGCTGCTCGCGCTCTTCCTCAGCCTCGGCGTCGTCGCCTGCGGCTCGAGCAACGACGAGAGCACGGGCGGCGAAGCGGAAGGCGCCGGCGCGATCGTCTCCAACCCCGAAAACGGCAGCGTCTCGCTGACGATCGGCTCGAAGAACTTCCCCGAACAGGAAATCCTCGGGGAAATCTACGCCCAGGCCCTCGAAGCGGCCGGATACAAGGTGAAGAGCGCGCTCAACCTCGGCTCCGAAACCGTCGCCCACCAGGCGGTGAAGACGGGGCAGATCTCCGGCTACCCGGAGTACGCGAGCACCGCGCTGACCTCGTTCTTCGGCGTCGAACCCGAAGAAGTGCCCTCCGAAGCCGACCCCGCCGCGCAGAAGGCGAAGGAAGAATTCGAAAAGGAAGGGCTGACCTCGTTCGCGCCGACTCCCTTCGCCAGCGCCAACGCCGTCGGAACGCTGAAGAAGACGGCCGAAGAACGGAACCTGAAGACGATCTCCGACCTCGAGGGGCAGTCGGAAGAGATGACGCTCGACGGCTCGCCCGAGTGCCGCCAGCGGATCGACTGCCTGGCCGGGCTCGAAAAGTACTACGGCCTCGAGTTCAAGTCGTTCACCCCGGTCGACATCGGCCTGCGCTACACGGTGCTCGAAAAGGGCCAGGCCGACCTCTCGATCCTCTTCACCACCGACCCCCAGCTGGCGGCGGAGAAGGACAAGTTCGTCATCCTCGAAGACGACAAGGAAGTCTTCCCGGCGGGCAACGTCATCTTCGTGACCAAGCAGTCGACCGCCGAAAAGGCGGGGCCGGACTACGAGAAGACGATCGTCCAGGTGCAGAAGGGCCTGACGCTGCCGGTCATGCAGGAGCTCGACGCCCGGGTCGAACTCGAAAAGCAGTCGCCGGCCAAGGCCGCGGCCGCCTACCTGAAGGAAGCCGGCTACACCGGCTGAGCGTCCCTCTCCCGCCGACGGGTCTCAAGCGTCCGCAATTTGGACGCCTGCGGCCCGTCGGCCCCCTTGGGGAGGGTGGCGTAGGCGGCGGCGAGGCCCGTCCTCGGGATCGGGCGCGCGCTCGACCTCTAGCAAACTACTGCCCGCGCGCGTACGGCATCTCCCCCGTGTCGTGCAGCTCGTGGCGCAGCGAGTTGATCGTCGCGCCGGCCAGCAGCGCCAGGCTCAGCAGGTAGAACCAGAGCAGGGCGATCAGCACGAAGCCGAGCGTCGAGCCGAAGCGCGAGAGGCTGGAGACGTTGGCGAGGTAGAAGGGGAAGGCCCAGTTGGCGACGCTGGCGCCGACCGTGACGAAGGCCGCCCCGGGCCAGACGTCGCGCCAGGGCATGTGGCCTTTCGGCACCGCCCAGTAGATGACGCAGCAGATCGCGAAGACGATCAGCACGGCGAGCGCCAGCAGCAAGGCCGTGTCGATCGCCTTGATGTCGGAGAGGCCGAGCGGCAGCCGGTCGGTGCTCGAGGCGAGCGTCGCCTCGATCGTCGGCAGCACGATGCTCGCCGCGATGAACAGCAGGACGACCGCCAGCATCGTGAACGAGAAGCGCTTCTGCTCCAGCCAGCCGCGGGTCGGCACGTGGTAGATGCGGCCGAAGGCGGTGTCCATCGCCCCCCAGAAGGAGGCGCCGATCCACAGCGAACCGAGGAAGGCGGCGATCCCGATCGTCGTCGAGTTGTCCTCGATCCGCGCCAGCACGTCGGTCAGCGTCTGCTGCTCGGCGTTGGGGAAGAGCCGCTGCAGGTCGTCGAGCACCCCGGTTTCGACCCCCTTTATCTTCAGCACCTGGCCGAAGACGAAGAGCACCAGCAGGGCGAAGGGAAAGACGGCCAGCATCAGGTTGTAGGCGACCATCGCCGAGAGGCCGGTGACGTTCTCGCGGTAGGCGCGCTGCCAGAAGGCGCGCAGCCAAGGACGGAATTTGGGCGTGACTTTGGGCACAGAACGGGTAGGAATGGCCTTGACTTCAGAAAGTGAAGCGCCTATCATGCGAACAGACGTTTGAGGCCTAATGCGGATGCGCTGGGCCACCATCTCTTACTTCGCGGGCCGTGCTGACGGTCCGCTTTTTTGACGCAGAAAGACGGGTGCAGAATAGATGCTGGTTGCGGAGCTTCAGGAGCTCGAGGAGGTCAAAGGGCTGATCCATAGGGGTCAGCAGCTGGGCGTGCTCACCTTCGGCGACATCGCCTCGGCGGTGTCGGAGGTCGATCTCGACGAGTCCGACGTCGAGGACCTCTACGGCCATATCGAGAAGCAGGGGATCGAGCTCGTCGAGGACATGGACCCGGCGCAGAAAGCCGCCGCCGACGCGCTCCCCCCCGAGACCAGCCGCAAAGGCCGGCGCCGCGCCAAACAGGCGATCGACCTGAAACCCGACATGACGACGGACAGCCTGCAGCTGTTCCTCAAGGACATCGGCAAAGTCCGCCTGCTGACCGCGCAGGAGGAGGTCGAACTCGCCAAACGGATCGAGCGCGGCGACCTCGACGCGAAGCAGAAAATGGTCGAGTCCAACCTGCGCCTGGTCGTCTCGATCGCCAAGAACTACCGCAACCAGGGCCTC
>DASSBJ010000109.1:0-8177 GCA_035698885.1 Solirubrobacterales bacterium | reverse complement strand
CGCCGATCGAGAGCACCGAGCCATGGTCTCCCCCCGGCCGGCCGCTGCCCTTCACCTCATTTGCGACACCGCCATGCGCCAGTGAGAAGACCTGAAAGCCACCGGAGTCGGTGATCAGCGCCTTCTCCCACCCCATGAAGCCATGCAGCCCCTCCGCGGCGGCGATTCGATCGGGGCCCGGCGAGACGAACAGGTGGTAGGTGTTGCCGAGGATCAGCTCGTAGCCGATCCCAGCTACCTCGCGAGACTCGAGACCGCGCACCGTCCCCTTCGTCGCCAGCGGTATGAACGCCGGCGTGCGGACTGGACCGTGCGCCGTATGAAGCACCCCAGCCCGCGCCGCCCCATCCCGCGCGCTTATCTCGAAGAGCAGGCGATCGGGGTCTGCCCTCACGCGATCAGCGACTGCCCGGTCATAGCCGAGGGCTGGGGTATGCCGAGAAGCCGCAAAGCGGTCGGGGCGACGTCAGCGAGGATGCCGTGGCCGCGGAGCTCCAGGCCCTCCCGCGTGACGATCAGCGGCACCGGATTCAGCGAGTGCGCGGTGTTGGGCGAGCCGTCCGGCTCGAGCATGTGATCGCAGTTGCCGTGGTCGGCGGTGACGATGCAGGCGCCCCCCTTGGCCCCGACCGCCGCGACGACGTCGCCGAGGCAGCCGTCCACCTCCTCGACCGCCCGCACCGCCGCCGGGATCACCCCGGTGTGCCCGACCATGTCGGGGTTGGCGAAGTTGACGATGCCGAAGCGGTAGTCGCCCCGCGACCAGTGCGAGACGAAGGTGTCGGCGGCGGCGCGGGCGCTCATCTCCGGCTTGTGGTCATAGGTCGGCACGTCGCGCGGCGAGTCGACCAGGTGGCGCTCCTCCCCCTGCCACTCCTGCTCGCGCCCGCCGTTGAAGAAGTAGGTGACGTGGGCGTACTTCTCGGTCTCGGCGACGTGCAGCTGGCGAGCGCCGGCCTCGGAGACGACCTCGGCCAGGGTCGTGCTCGGGCGGGCCTCGGGGAAGGCGACGGGATATGGCCAGCCCTTGCGGTACTCGGTCATCGTCGTCAGCTCCAGCTCGGGCCCGCCGCTGCGCGAGAACTCCTCGAAGCCCGGCTCGGCCAGCGCCCGGGTCATCTGCCGGGCGCGGTCGGGTCTGAAGTTGATGAAGAAGGCGACGTCGCCCTCGGCGACGCCGTCGTAGTCGCCGATCACCGTCGGCTTGACGAACTCGTCGGTCTCCTCGCGCTCGTAGGAGGACTCGATCGCCTCGGCGGAGCTCGCCGCCGGCAGGCCCTGCGCGTGGACGATCGCGTCGTAGGCGAGCTTCGTCCGCTCCCAGCGGGTGTCGCGGTCCATCGCGTAGTAGCGGCCGCCGACCGTGGCGACACGTCCCGCCTGGCGCAGCCAGCGCTCGAGCTCGGCCAGGTACCCGCGGCCGCCGTGCGGCAGCGTGTCGCGGCCGTCGGTGAAGGCGTGGAAGACGACGTCGGGCACGCCCTCCTGCGAGGCCAGCTCGATCGTCGCCTCGATGTGCTCCCAGCCGGAGTGCACGCCGCCGTCGGAGACCAGGCCGAGCAGGTGCAGGCGGCCGCGCGGGCTGCGCCGGGCGCGGTCGCAGGCCTCGAGCAGCGCCGCGTTTTCGAAGAAGCTGCCGTCGGCGATCGCGTCGTCGATCCGCGCCAGGTCCTGCTTGACGATCGCCCCGGCGCCGAGGTTGAGATGGCCGACCTCCGAGTTGCCCATCTGCCCGTCGGGCAGCCCGACGTCCCGGCCCTGGGCGGACAGCTCGGTGTGCGGGTACGTGTCCCAGAGACGATCGAAGACAGGGGTCTCGGCGAGAGAGACGGCATTGCCGGGCCCCGGGGGCGCGAGGCCCCAACCGTCCAAGATCACCAATGCCAACGATGGAACCGTCATGACGAGTTTCCCGTCGAATGCGCGGGAAAGTCGCCAGGCCGGTTCATGCGGACTCCACGATGGCCGCGAATTCCTCCGGGTCGAGACTGGCGCCGCCGACCAGGGCGCCGTCGATGTCCACCTGCGCCAGCAGCTCGGCCGCGTTGGCCGGCTTGACCGAGCCGCCGTAGAGGATCCGCACCGCATCGGCAGCGGCGCCGCGCTCGCGCAGCACGTCGCGGATGAAGCCGCAGGCCTGCTGGGCCTGCTCGGGCGTCGCGGTGCGGCCGGTGCCGATCGCCCAGATCGGCTCGTAGGCGACCACGACCTCGGCGATCCGCTCGTCCTCGACCGCTGCCAGGTCGACCCGCAGCTGGCGCTCCAGCACGCTCTCGGTCTGGCCGCCGTCGCGCGCCTGCTCGCTCTCGCCGACGCAGAGGATCGGCTCCAGCCCCGCCGCCAGCGCCGCCGGCGCCTTGCGCGCCAGCGCCTCGTCGGTCTCGCCGAAGTGCTGACGGCGCTCGGAGTGGCCGAGGATGACCGCCTCGACGTCGAGCTCGACCAGCATCGGCGCCGAGACCTCGCCGGTGAAGGCGCCCGACGCCTCCTCGTGCATGTTCTGCGCCGCCACCTTGACCGCGGTGCCGTAGCGCCGCTCGACCACCGCGGTCAGCGCCGTGAAAGGCGGGCAGATGACGACGTCGTGCTGGGTCGCGCCGATCCGCGGCAGCAGCGCGTCGACGAACTCGCCCGCCTCGGCGACGCTCTTGTGCATCTTCCAGTTGGCGGCGATGTAGGGGGTGCGCTCAGGCATCTCGCAAGGCCTCCACGCCGGGCAGCTTCTTTCCCTCCAGCAGCTCCAAGGACGCTCCTCCTCCCGTCGACACCCAGTCGACCTTCTCGCTCAAGCCGAACTCGTTCAGCGCCGCGACCGAGTCGCCGCCGCCGACCACGGTCGTGCCCGGCGCCGCGGCGACCGCCTCGGCGACCGCGCGCGTCCCGGCCGCGAACGGCGCCAGCTCGAAGGCGCCCATCGGACCGTTCCAGAGCACCGTGCCCGCGGCGCCCACCGCCTCGGCGTAGGCCGCCGCGCTCGCCGGGCCGATGTCGAGGCCCATCCAGCCGTCCGGGACGACGACGCCCTCGGCGAGCCGCGTCTCGGTGCCGGCGTCGAACTCGCGGCCCAGCACGAGGTCGGTCGGCAGCGAGAGCTCGCAGCCGGACCGATCGGCCCGCACCAGCGCCTCCTCGGCCAGCTTCACCCCCTTCTCCTCGACCAGCGAGTCGCCGGTCGCGATCCCCTGGGCGCGAAAGAAGCTGAAGCACATCGCGCCGCCGATCAGGATCCTGTCGGCGAGCTCGAGGAAGCGGTCGATCACGCCTACCTTGTCGCTCACCTTGGCGCCGCCGAGCACGACGACCAGCGGCCGCTCGGGCGACTCGACCACCGCGGTCAGCCGCTCGACCTCGCTCTGCAGCAAGAGCCCCGCGTACCCCGGCAGCCGATGGGCGACGCCCTCGGTGCTCGCGTGCGCCCGGTGCGCGGCGCCGAAGGCGTCGTCGACGTAGAGGTCGGCGAGCCGCGCCAGGGCGTCGGCGAGCGCCGCGTCGTTGCCGGTCTCGCCCGGCTCGAAGCGCACGTTCTCGAGCAGCAGCACGCCGCCCGGGCTCAACCCCGCGGCCATCGCCTCGACCTCCTCGCCGACCACGGCGGGGGCCTGCGCGACCGGCGCGCCGAGCAGCTCGGCGAGCCGCTCGCCCACCGGCTTCAGCGAAAGCTCCGGAACGACCTCGCCCTTCGGCCGCCCCAGGTGGGAGACCAGCACCAGCGAGGCGCCGCGCTCGCGCAGCGACTCGATCGTCGGCAGCGCGGCGCGGATCCGCGTGTCGTCGGCGACCCGGCCGCCGTCCAGCGGCACGTTGAAGTCGACCCTGACCAGGACCCGCCTGCCGGCGACCTCGGCGTCGCGGACGCTCGCCTTGGAGAAGCTCACGGCCTCAGAGGACCTTGCCGGCGAGCTCCACGCAGCGGTTCGAGTAACCCCACTCGTTGTCGTACCAGGAGACCGCCTTGATCAGCTTGCCGTCGCCAATCGCCATCGTCTGGCCGGCGTCGAAGATCGAGGAGTGCGGATCGCCGACGATGTCGGTGGAGACGATCTCGTCCTCGGTGTACTTGAGGATCCCCTTCAGCGGGCCCTCCGCCGCCTCCCTCATCGCCGCGTTGACGGCGTCGGGGTCGGTCGGGCTCGACGGCGTGAAGACGAGGTCGACGACCGAGCCGGTGATCACCGGCGCCCGCACCGCGAGGCCGTTGAGCTTGCCGTTCAGCTCCGGCAGCACCAGGCCGACCGCCTTGGCGGCGCCGGTCGTCGTCGGGATCAGGTTGACCGCGGCGGCGCGCGCCCGGCGCAGGTCCTTGTGCGGCATGTCCTGCAGGCGCTGGTCGGCGGTGTAGGCGTGGATCGTCGTCATCAGGCCCTGCTCGATGCCGAAGCTGTCGTTCAGCACCTTGGCCATCGGCGCCAGGCAGTTGGTCGTGCAGGAGGCGTTGGAGATGATGTCGTGGCTCTCGCGGTCGTAGTCGCTGTCGAAGTTGACCCCGAGCGCGACGGTCACGTCGGGTTCCTTGGCCGGCGCCGAGACGATCACCTTCTTCGCTCCCGCGGAGAGGTGCTTGGCGGCGTCCTCGCGGCCGGTGAACAGGCCGGTCGACTCGATCACCACGTCGACGCCGAGCTCGCCCCACGGCAGCGCCGCCGGGTCGCGCTCGGCGAGCACCTTGAGCTGCCTGCCGTCGACCGAGATCGACCCCTCCCCCGCCTCGACCTCGCCCGGGAAGCGCCCGAGGATCGAGTCGTACTTGAGCAGGTGGGCGAGCGTGCCCGTGTCGGTGATGTCGTTGACGGCGACGAAGTCGAGGTCCGCACCCGCAGCATGGGCGGCGCGGAAGAGATTGCGACCGATCCGGCCGAAGCCGTTGATGCCGACCTTCACTGCCATGAACTCATTCCTCCTGGTCTCGATGCGTTGGCTGTTCCGAGGTTAGTCGCTGCCGACGGTGATCTCGATTTCGTACCCGTCGGGGTCGCGAAGAAAAGCGGAGTAGGAGCCGGAGCCGTAGGAGCTGCGCTCGCCCGGCTCGCCGACCGCCTCGCCGCCCGACCCGACGCCCTGCTCCCAGGCGGCCTTGACCGCGACGATCCCCAGCCCGCTGAAGCTGAGCAGCCCGAAGCCGGGCTTTGGCGGGTGGTGTCCGGAGACGAAGAAGACCGGCTTGGCGATCCCCCAGCCGACCGTCTCGTCCTGCTCGAAGTGGCGCCGCCAGCCGAGCGGCGCCAGCAGGGCGTCGTAGAACGCGGACGAGCGCTCGAGGTCGGAGACCTCTAGGAGAACGTGGTGCAACATCGGGCGCTGGAGGCTATACGGGCCGCTGGCTAGCCGCTGCGTGGGGTCCAGCGGAAGTAGCGGACCGCCAGCAAGGCGCCGACGAGGCCCCAGATCGCGACCACCGCGAGGTTGTCCCAGGAGACGCTCGGACCGCCGGGCACGTAGGCGTCGAAGAGCGCCTCGAAGAAGTGGCGGATCGGAAATGCGTCGGCGAAGTGGATGACGCCGCTCGGCAGCTGGTCGTCGGGGATGAAGACGCCGGAGAGGAAGTAGAGCGGCAGCAGCAGGGCGTTGACGATCGGCGCCGCCGCGTCCTGCGACGGGATCGCCGCGGTGAGCGCGATGCCGAGGCAGCAGAAGGCGGCGGTCCCGACCAGCAGCGAGAGCAGGATCGCCGGCAGGCGGCTCCAGGGGAAGCCGACGCCGTAGACGAGGTCGCCGATCGCCGCGATCAGCGCCAGCATCAGCAGCGCGACGACGATCGAGTTGCCGATCCGACCGGCGATGAAGACCCAGGCCGGCATCGGCGTGCCGCGGCCGCGCTTCAGGCGGCCGTCCTCGCGCGCGATCACCAGCGACATCGCCAGCGACTGCATCGTCGCCGAGATCACCGAGAGGGTGATTATCGCCGGCACGTAGTAGGTCGTCGTCTCGATCCCGCCGCGCACTTCGACCGTCTGGTCGCCGAACACGGTGGCGAAGATCAGGAGCAGGATCACCGGGAAGCCGACCGTGAAGAAGACCGAGGCGGGGTTGCGCCAGAAGGCCTTCTGGTCGTAGCGGAACTGGTGCAGGACGAGGCTCATCTCTGATCCGTCAGCTCCAGGTAGACGTCCTCGAGGCTGGGGCGGGCGACCTCGAGGCCCTCCAGCTCGCGCCCCTCGGCCAGCGCCCTGCCGGTCAGCTCGTTGAGCGTCTTCACGGGGGTCGTCGTCTCCAGCGCCACCTCGCGCCCGTCCTCGCGGTAGGTGATCCGCGCCGGGCGGCTCTCGCGGTCGCCGAGGTCCTCGGGCGTGCCGCGGGCGACGATCTCGCCCCGGGCGATGATCGTCACCCGGTCGGCGAGCCGCTGCGCCTCGTCCATGTAGTGGGTGGTGAGGAAGACCGTCTTGCCGAGCTCGCGCAGGCCGGCGATCGTCTCCCAGGCCTGGCGCCGCGCCGAGGGGTCGAAGCCGGTCGTCGGCTCGTCGAGGAAGAGCAGCTCGGGGTCGCCGATCAGCGCCATGCCGACGTCGAGCCGGCGCTGCTGGCCGCCGGAGAGCGAGCTGGCGCGGGCGTCGGCCTTCTCGGCGAGGCCGACCAGCTCGATCGTCTCCTCGATCGGGCGCGGGGCCTCGTAGTAGCCGGCGTAGAGGGCGAGCGACTCGCGCACGGTCAGGTACGGGTCGAGGCGGCAGCTCTGCAGGACGATCCCGATCCGCTCGCGCCAGCGGCGGTCGCCGTGCTCCGGGTCCTCGCCGAGCACGCTGACCTCGCCGGCGCTGCGCTTGCGGTAGCCCTCGAGGATCTCGACCGTGGTCGTCTTGCCGGCGCCGTTGGGGCCGAGGAAGGCGAAGACCTCGCCGCGCCGGACCTCGAGGTCGATCCCGCGCACGGCCTCGGCGTCGCCGTAGCTCTTGCGCAGGCCGCTGATCGAGATGACGGTGTCGGACAAAGCCGATGGAGTCTATGACTCGAGATCGCGGTGCTTTACCCGCACCACGACTCCGTCGCGGCCCTCGAGCGCGCGGCGGATGCGGTCGGCGACGGTCACCGAGCGGTGGCGGCCGCCGGTGCAACCGACCGCGATCGTCAGGTGGCTCTTGCCCTCGGCGACGTAGGCGGGGACGAGGAACTCGAGCAACGGCAGCAGGCGGCCGTAGAACTCGCCCGCCTGGGTCCCCGACTCGACGTAGGCGCGCACCTCCTCGTCGAGGCCGGTCTGCGGGCGCAGCTCGTCGACGTAGTGGGGGTTGGGGAGGAAGCGCACGTCGAGCGTCAGGTCGGCGTCGCGCGGCGGCCCGTTCTTGAAGCCGAAGGTGAGCAGGGTGAGGGCCAGCTTGCCGCTGTCGTGGCCGTCGAGCATCTCCTCGGCGATCCGGCGACGCAGCTGGCCGCCGGTCAAGCCGCTGGTGTCCATCACCACGTCGGCGCTGGCGCGCAGCGGCGCCAGCAGCTCGCGCTCGGCGCGGATCCCGTCGACGATCCGCCCCTCGGGGGCGAGCGGGTGGCGCCGGCGGGTCTCCTTGTAGCGGTCCAGCAGCGTCTCCTCGTCGGCCTCGAGGAAGAGCAGCTTCGGCTTCAGCCCGTCGCGGCTGAGCTCGCCGACCACCTGGATCAGCTCCTCGAAGTACTCGCCGCCGCGCACGTCGGAGACCACCGCCGCGCGCTCGACCCCGCTGCCCTCGTGGCGGAAGAGCTCGCCGAGGCCGCCGATCATCCGCGGCGGCAGGTTGTCGACGCAGAAGTAGCCGCCGTCCTCGAAGGCGGCGATCGCCTCCGACTTGCCGGCGCCGGAGTGGCCGGTGATCAGGACGAGGTCGACCCCCTTGCTCACGCTAGCCGCCGGTCCTGTGCAGCTGCTCGTGGATCTCGCGCGCCAGCTTGCCGGGGACGCCGGGGACCGCCTCGAGCTCGTCGCGAGTCGCGGCGAGGAATCGCTCCGGCGTGCCGAAGTGCCTGAGGAAGGCGCGCTTGCGGGCCGGCCCGACGCCCTTCAGGTCGTCGAGCACCGAGCCGGTCATCGCCCGGTCGCGGCGGCCGCGGTGGTGCTCGATCGCGAAGCGGTGTGCCTCGTCGCGCACCCGCTGCAGCAGTTTCGAGGCCTCCGAGCCGGGATCGACCTCGATCGGCTCCGGCCGTCCGGGGACGAAGACCTCCTCCTCCCGCTTGGCCAGCGAGACGACGGTGACGCCGCGCTCGACGAA
>DASSBJ010000108.1:0-5197 GCA_035698885.1 Solirubrobacterales bacterium | reverse complement strand
ACCCGCCGGGACCCCCACCCCGCGACAGGACCCTCGGGCCGACAGCGACCGCTGCCGCCAGAACCACGGCCGCGGCGACCAACGCCCCGGCATAGAGCAAATCGACAACGCCCAGAAGCTCAGAGAGCCAAATCAGCAGCGCAATCGCGACGACCGCCTCCACGAGCCTGGCAGGCGCGCCCTCCCAGGCCGGCATGAGCATCCGCCTGAGCCCGAACGCCGAGAATCCCAGGGAGAGGACCAGGAGGGCCAGCAGGGCGGCGCTGAGGATGTAGGAGCCGGCGCTAACCACCGGTGCCTCCGGAGAGGGTCGCTAGCCCTGGCCGCCGCTGAGGCCGTGCACGACGATCGGCGTCTCGCCTTCGGCGACCATGCCCTGCAACCGCGCCTTGCGGTCGATCACCATCGGGTCGTCGGCCGTCTGCACGCGGCGGTGCAGGCGCTTGTTTTCGCGCAGCTTCTCGTGCAGCTCCGCTTTGGCCGCGGTCGTCGCGGTGTAGGTCTTGACGAAGTCGATCGCCGGGTTGAGGTAGGAGTAGAGCACCGCGGCGAGGACCAGGGTCAGCGCGATCCGCCCCACCCGGTCCCATCTGATCCGGCTGCCGCCACGGCGCGGGCCCGGACGGCGGCGGGCGGCTGGACGTCGTTTCGCCTTCGAGGCGGTCCTGCGCGCCGGCCGTGAACGGGTCGCCATACCGGCAGCTACGCTGCCGGGCGCCGCATTCCTTCATTTAGGAGGCGTGCTGAACGAATGACTGCAGGCCGGGGAACTGCGCCGCGTCGCCCAGCTCTTCCTCGATCTTCAGCAGCCGGTTGTACTTCGCCACCCGGTCCGAGCGCGAGGGGGCTCCGGTCTTGATCTGGCCGGCGCCGGTGGCGACGGCGAGGTCGGCGATCGTCGTGTCCTCGGTCTCGCCCGAGCGGTGCGAGATCACCGCCGTGTAGCCGGCCTCGCGGGCGATGCGGATCGCCTCGAGCGTCTCGCTCAGCGTGCCGATCTGGTTGACCTTGACGAGGATCGAGTTGCCGACGCCGAGCTCGATCCCGCGACGCAGCCGCTCGGGGTTGGTGACGAAGAGGTCGTCGCCGACGAGCTGGACGCGCTCGCCGAGCCGCTCGGTCAGCAGCTTCCAGCCGTCCCAGTCCTCCTCGTCCATGCCGTCCTCGATCGAGAGGATCGGGTAGCGGTCGCAGGCGTCGGCCCAGTAGGCGGCCATCTCCTCGGAGGAGAGCGTGCGCCCCTCGTGCTCGAGCACGTAGGCGCCGCCCTCGTAGACCTCGCTGGTCGCCGGGTCGAGCGCGATGAAGACGTCGGAGCCGGGCTCGTGCCCGGCGGCCTCGACGCCGGCCAGGACCGCCTGCAGCGCCGCCTCGTTGGACTCGAGGTTGGGCGCGAAGCCACCCTCGTCGCCGACCGCGGTCGAGTGTCCGCCCGCGGCGAGGCTCTTCTTCAGCGCGTGGAAGACCTCGGTCCCCATCCGCAGGCACTCGGCGAAGCTCGACGCGCCGGCCGGCACGACCATGAACTCCTGGAAGTCGACCGAGTTGTCGGCGTGGGCGCCGCCGTTGAGCACGTTCATCATCGGCACCGGCAGGACGCTCGGCTCGCCGCCGCCGTAGAGCTCGCCCAGGTAGCGGTAGAGCGGCTGGCCCGAAGCCGCGGCCGCGGCCTTGGCGGCCGCCAGCGAGACGCCGAGGATCGCGTTGGCGCCGAGCCGACCCTTGTTCGGCGTCCCGTCGAGCTCGATCATCGTCTCGTCGAGGGTGCCCTGCTCGGCGGCGCGGGCGCCGGTCAGCGCCGCAGCGATCTCGCCGTTGACGTTGTCCACAGCCCTGGCGACGCCCTTGCCGCCCCAGGCCTCGCCGCCGTCGCGCAGCTCGACCGCCTCGAACTCGCCGGTCGATGCGCCCGAGGGCACCGCGGCGACGCCGCGGGCGCCGGACTCGAGCACGACCTCGACCTCGACGGTCGGGTTGCCGCGCGAGTCGAGGATCTGCCGCGCGTGGATTGAGGAGATGGCGCTCACGGGCGCGCCAGTCTATCGACGCCCGTGACGGGCGCGAAGGGCGCTATTCGCCCGCCGGCGGCGCTTCAGTTGGCGGAATCGCGCCTTCCGGCAGCCCTTCGAGGCCGGCCGCGCCTTCTTCTTTTTCTTCCCCGGCGGGACGCGGCCGCTGAGCCAGCGGTTTGCCTTTCGGTTCCAGCGGCGTCACGCTGCCGGGCATCGCCGGAACCAGCTGGCTGACCGGGGCCGGGCAGGCTTCCGGCAGGCCGCCTTTGGGGTTGGCTTCGTAGCAGGCTTCGGGCGCCGTTTTGGCGTGGCCGCTTCCCTTGTAGCTGGCGCACCGTTCGGTCACGTAGCCATCCGCGCAGTGGGTCCGCTGGGTCCATTTGGTGCTGAAGTTTTCGACGAAGCCGGCGAAGTATTCCTGTTCTTCGCGCTGCGCCAGCGTGGCCTGGATCTGGCTTTCGACTTCTTTCAGGCTCTGCGTTTTTTCCGGCGTGCTGTTCTCGACCTCGAAGACCGTGTAGCCGGCTTTGGTCTTGACCGGGCCGATCACCTGGCCTTCGTCGGCGCCGAAGATGTCCGCGCCGAGCGGTTCTTCTTCGATGCCTTCCTGGACGCCTTCTTTGAGGCCGCCGTTTTCTTTCGAGGTCGGGTCTTCGGAGTACTTCTTGGCGACCTCTTTCCAGTTCTTCGCCGAGTCGTCTTTCTGCAGCGCCTTCAGCGCTGCTTCGGCCTTCTGCATCCGTTTGTTGACGACCACGCGCACGGTCCGCGTCGGTTTCTGCGTGAACTGGCTCGCCTTCGCCGCCTCGTAATAGCTTTCGATCTGGCTCTTGCTCGGCTGCGGCGCCTGTTCTTTGAGCTGTTCCTGCAGTTTCGTGCTGAGGATCTGCAGCTTCACCCGTTCGTTGACGTCGTCCTTGTTATAGCCCGATTCCTTGAGGAATTCCTTGTATTCCTTTTCGGATTTGAAGCTTTCCTTCTTCAGTTTCTTCAGTTCCTTGGCGATTTCCTGTTCGTCGACCGTGATGCCCCATTCTTCGCCCTGACCCTGCAGCCAGATCGCTTCGAAGAGGGCGTTGAGCGCCGTTTCCTTCAGTTCGTCGTATTTGGCGCTGCCGGGCTTGGGGACCTTTTTTTCGCCGCCCTGCTTTGAAGCCAGCTCGAGCGCGTGGTCGAACCTGGCCTGCGTCACCTCGCCCACTTCGCTGGGGACGCTCTCGACCAGGGCCACGTCGCCCGAAGGAACGCTCGGGCTGCCGACGCCCTCGGCGATCGCGACGACCACGAAGAGGACGACGAAGGCGGCGCCGAAGGCGATCAGGCCGAGGCGGCGCACGGCGGCAGGGCCGGAGGCTTTGCCTCCCGCTCCCTTGCCAGTCCCTTTCCCACCCTGGTTCGGACTCACGAAGCTGGGAGCATATCTTTTTCGATCATTGGCGAGCGGCCCGCCTCGCGCAGGCCCTCGGCGAGCGCCAGCACGGCGGCGAGCCGTGCCTCCGGCTCCTCGGGCACCCGCATCGACGCGGTTTTCTCCCGCCACTCGTACAGCGCCCCCTCGACCCGCTCGGCGAGCGCGCCGGAGCCGTCGGAGTCCAGATCGACGCCGACCACGCTGAGCCGCCCGCCGCGCAGCTCGACGCTGCGCGCCCCGGCCAGCCGCAGCTCGATCCGCGCCCGCTGCAGCGCCAGCAGGTTCTCCGCCTCGCGCGGCGGCGGGCCGAAGCGGTCGTCGAGCTCGTCGCGGATCGCCCGCAGCTCACCCGGCGCGCGGGCGGCGACGACGCGCCTGTGGATGTCGATCTTCGCCGCCTCGAAGGGCACGTAGGAGGCCGGCAGGAAGGCGTCGACCGGCACGTCGAAGCGCAGCGGCTCGGCTTCCTCCGCCCCCTCCTCGGCGTCGCGCCGCGCCGCCGTCTCGGCCACCGCCTCGTCGATCATCTGGCAGTAGAGCTCGAAGCCGACCGCGGCTACGTGGCCCGACTGCTCGTCGCCGAGCAGGTCGCCGGCGCCGCGGATGTCGAGGTCGCGCATCGCGATCTTGAACCCCGAGCCGAGCTCGGTGTGGTCGACGAGGGTCGAGAGCCGCGCCGCCGCCTCCTCGGTCAGCGCCTCGGCCGAGGGGTAGAGCAGGTAGGCGAAGGCGCGCTCGCGCGAGCGCCCCACCCGGCCGCGGATCTGGTAGGCCTGTGCCAGCCCGAGCCGGTCGGCGCGCTCGACGATCAGCGTGTTCGCGGTCGGGATGTCGAGCCCCGACTCGATGATGTTCGTCGACAACAGCAGGTCGTAGGTGCGGTCGTAGAAGGCCGTCATCGCCTTCTCCAGGTGGCTCGGCGCCATGCGTCCATGGGCGGTGACGATCTTGATCTCGGGCACGAGCTTGCGCAGTCGCTCCGCCACCTTGTCGAGATCCTCGATCCGCGGGCAGACATAGAACGTCTGGCCCCCTCGATAGTGCTCGCGCAGGATCGCCTCGCGCACGACGACCGGGTCGTAGGGAAGGACGAAGGTCCGCACCGCCAGCCGGTCGATCGGCGGCGTCGCGATCAGGCTCATCTCGCGCACGCCGGAGAGCGCGAGCTGAAGCGTCCGCGGGATCGGCGTCGCTGTAAGGGTGAGGACGTGCACGTCGGCGCGCAGCTCTTTCAGCCGCTCCTTCTGGGCGACCCCGAAATGCTGCTCCTCATCGACGATCAGCAACCCGAGATCGGCGAACGCCACCGATTTCGCGAGCAGCGCGTGGGTGCCGACGACGATGTCGACCCTGCCCGTCTTCAGCTCCTCGCGGACCTCGGCGGCCTCCCGCGCGCCGACGAGCCGAGAGAGCTGCCGGAGGCGGATCGGCAGACCGGCGAAGCGGTCCGTGAAGGTCCGGAAGTGCTGCCGGCTGAGCAGCGTCGTCGGGGTGACGACAGCGACCTGATAACCGGCCATCGCCGCGATGAAGGCGGCGCGCAGGGCGACCTCGGTCTTGCCGAACCCGACATCGCCGCAGATCAGCCGGTCCATCGGCCGTCCGCTGGCGAGATCGTCGAGCACGGCTTCGATGCTGGTCTCCGGGTCTTCGGTCTCCTCGTAGGGAAATCTCGCCGAGAACTCGTCATAAAGGCCGTCAGGCGGCGTCAGCACCGGTGCCTGGCGCAGCTCACGCAACGCCGCGACCTTGATCAGCTTCTCGGCCATGTCGC